>JASJDF010000127.1 GCA_030065715.1 Xenococcaceae cyanobacterium MO_188.B19
GGTTCTAAAATTGCTAAAGCTGCTTCCATTGTCGAACCAGAAAGCATTGTTCCCATTTGTTCCATTGTCACAGAAACCATTAACGGGCGACGTTCCCCTTTCTCTTTAAATACTGCTTCAATACCATTGAGTGCTGCTTTTATCTGCAACACATCCATACAAGTTTCAACTAAAAATAAATCTACACCACCATCAAATAAAGCTTCTGCTTGCTGTTGATAGTTTTCTAATAATGTGTCGTAATCAATATGTCCCAGCGTAGGTAACTTAGTACCAGGACCCATCGAACCTGCAACGAAACGGGGTTTTTCTTGTGTAGAATACTCGGCTGCTAGTTTTTTTGCCAACTCCGCAGCAGTCTTATTCAAATAATACGCCTTATCTGCTAAATCATATTCCGCCAATACCATTGCAGTACCACCAAAAGTATCGGTTTCAATCACATCCGCACCAGCTTCTAAAAAACCTCGGTGTACTTTCTCAACCGCCTCTGGCTTAGTATGTACCAGATATTCATTACATCCTTCGTATTCTGCACCACCAAAATCTTCAGCAGTGAGGTTTTGTACTTGGAGATTTGTCCCCATTGCCCCATCAAATACTAACACGGGGCGATCGGGACTTTTAAGGCGATTTAAGAAGAGACTGTTCATGGCTTGCGACTGCAGATCAACAGGTTATAATTTTTTACTTAAATCATATTATATGGTCTTTGAGGAAAAGGGGTCTTGATCTCGCATAGAGACTTAAATATAACAACAATTTCTTGAACAATTTCTTGATAGATGACCAAGTCTAGTTATCGATTTCTAAATTACGAAGTCTAAGTATTTCTTGATCTGAAATATCTGAACGCAAGACCAATGTGTAATGTTTCTCATCAACTACTGATAATCTAAAAACATCGTCTTCTTCAACTGCAAGTTCTAGTATGGCAACATCATTTTCAGACAAAAATTGAAGTGCTATGGGTTTAAAAATTGTATTGGGATATCTTTCTCGACAAAATTGTATATCTTGCATTATTTGTACAATTCCAAATTTATCACCGGGAGATTTAGCTTGACAAGGTATTACAAAATGACTGCCTTTTTTATTGACTCCGATATAAATTTCATCTATTTCAATTTGACCTAAATTAGAAACACTGGTTCTAAGATGATTTTGAATTGAATAACAAGTTAAACCCGTAAATAAATCAACTAGCCGATTATATCTAACTTTGGTAAGTAAAGCTTGCTCATCAGTACCAGGTGCATATCTTTTAATAATTTCTGGTGTAGAATCTAGAATTTTAATTTTTTGTCGATTATTTGATGGTTTAATTTTCGCTGGAGAAGCAAGTCTAAATTCATAATTGCTAACTCCTGTGCCAATAATAATCCAATCAGAATCATCTGGACATTTTGCTTTTATAGATAGGGGGAGTTCTCTTCTAAATCTGTATGTATATGGAACATCACCTAAATTTTTTATACGTTTTAATCCAAGATCACTACAAGCTTTAGCTAATTCTTCTCTAGCAAAAGGAACTCTAACAGAACCTTCTGTATAATTATCAAAAAAAACTTTTTCGATTACTTGGTCGTATTTACTCAAAATAGATACCTTGACTATACTTTTACTCTCTTTCTCTTAGGGATTACATCACTAGGAACTTGCCAAAATTCTGATGCCTGTCTCATGTTATAGCTTAATATTGAATCATCTACTAACTGTAATTTTCTAATCTCAATTTGAGATAAATCTATGTTTAAACATTTAATTATTTCGGTTCCTAAAGACTTAGCGAATATAGGAACAACCGCATTACCAATTTCTCTAAACCCATGCCATATTGTACGATGAAATTGAAACCAATCGGGAAAAGTATGAAGCCTCGCAGCTTCTCTAATACTGATGCAACGAGGTACTTGGTAATGAATTGGACGAGGCGCAGTAAATGCCCCTTTATTACTAGCTGTTCC
This sequence comes from Xenococcaceae cyanobacterium MO_188.B19, assembly GCA_030065715.1. Lineage (GTDB taxonomy): Bacteria > Cyanobacteriota > Cyanobacteriia > Cyanobacteriales > Xenococcaceae > JASJCP01. The sequence continues at coordinate 1,968 of JASJDF010000127.1, forward strand.
TGCTCTTAAAGTATTAGATACACCACTAGAAGATAGTTTTAGAAAACGGCTAACTTTATCTAATTTTCCTGGGATAGTATTAGCAAAGCGTTGAATAGATTTTTCTGTATGTTTTGAGCCACGATGACCCCAAACAATTTTATTGTGGCTTCTTTTATGGCACAAAAAATATTCTCCTTTTGGTTGAACATCAAAACTAGTCCTAAATCCCGAATAGTCAAGTTGATCGGCACTTATTCCATAATCGTGACCAATAAACACGGGGATTTTACTCAAATCTGAGATAGCAGAACTTACTGTTGTTAAAGGTAATAATGTTTGATTGTCACTATGAGTAGTAGAAGGATAACTGGGTTTAGGTACATCATTTCTATATCCAATTAAAATAAGTCTTTTACGTTTTTGAGGCGCACCATACAAAGAAGCATCTAATATTTTTATTGGTTTAACTATTGAGTAGTTATTTTCTTCAAAATTTTCAATTAACTCATCTAAAAACTTTTGATGTTTACCCGAGCTTAAACCAGGAACATTTTCAAAAATAAAATACTTGGGTCTAATTTCAGAAACTATTCTTGAAAATTCAAAAACTAATTTATTGCGAGGATCTTCTACAGCTCTGCGTCCCATATAAGAATATCCTTGACAGGGAGGACTGCCAGCAAGTACATCGATATTACTTGAAAATCCTTTGCTTTCAATCTCATCCAATATTTTTTGACTAGATAATTGAGATATATCTTTGCAAATAGTCGCTCCATAGGGAAAATTGTAATGATGTACTAAAGAGTGGATAGGGTCAATTTCTACTGATGCTGCAATATCAAAACCAGCAGCTTCTAAACCCAAAGACATTCCACCACAGCCTGAAAATAAATCAATGACAACTGGACGATTGTTCAAAATTTTTTTTGGTATAGTTTTCAACTAACATATTACAGCTTCCTTTTCTTGGGTTTGACCTAGTTATGCTAATAATAAAATTTTATATTTGTTTGTGTAGGATATTTTAGTTATGTCTTTGGAATTAATTACGATTGCTGCTGGACTTGTGATTACTTGGTTATTGTTCACTGCCATTATCAAGATATTAAAAACTAGTATAACAACAGCTCTAACTATTGCAGCAATATTACTATTGATTCAAATTATATTTGGTGTTAGATATCAAGAAGTTTGGCAAGAATTTGAGGAGCTAATTAAAAAATTTTTAGTTACCATTGTTTGAATTTAAAATTCGCGACTGGATATCTGCTTTAATTTGCTAGTTAATCTAATCGCAAAATTAATTACTTATTCTTGATTTTGCCTTAAAAGCTTTGTCTGTTTTTCCTGCTGCTCTTTGCTAACGTCACACCAATTTCAAAAATTGCTGCTACACATAGATCTCCGTCTCTCCGTATCAATCATCTGTAGCCAGCTTACATGAAAAGGGTATCTTTAGATTTGAGCTTATCATAGTTATTGCAAATAACTAGCATTTATCAGAAGATGCTGTTAGACTGTATATTAGTTAAAACTTATTGATAATAAAAATCAATTAGGGTATAGAAAAAAATAAATAGATAATTATGGATAACAGTAGTAAATCAGAGATTGTTACAGTAGCCTGGTCAGATCGTTGGCAAGTTTATCATCGCCTCAAAGCTTTAGAAATAGAATGTTCTTGCCAAACAAATCAACCTTTGCAGGCAGATCTCAATAATCCTAAAACTGCTATTCAAATTTGGAGTGTAGTAAAGCAATGTACGGCAAATCGTCAAGAATTAATTAATTGGTTAAATCAATGTTGGCAGATTCAATACCATAAATAATGAGAAACTATACTAGTAAGGAGTTATAATATGGCTACAATACAACCCCTAGTGTCGGAATTTACGATTACAGGAAAGTTAGAAGACTATATAAGCAAATCCAATAACTGTATTAAATCTCTACAATTAGTTACGGAAAAAGGGGATTATTGGATTAAATTAGCTAAAGAACTGAGAAGTAGTTTGAAGCAAAAATTGCAACCTGGATGCTTATTAAAAGTAACGGGAATGCGTAAGTATGAAATTCATAAGGGGAAAGTAAAATATAAAGCTTATGGCATAGAAGTACTTAAAAAACCTTTTTCAGAACAAGTTATCTCTGATACTCAAGATGTAAGGATAGGCGCGAAACCCAAAGCCAAAGTGTTGTTTTGTCAAAAATCTACTTGTTGGAAAAAGGGAGGAAAAGCAGCTTGTACTTTATTAAAAGCTGAGTTGGAAAGCAGAGGTATAGCAAATCAAGTAGAAATAAAAACAGTAGGGTGTCTTAACCAGTGCAAAAAAGCACCAAACATAGTGATGATGCCTGATAAGGCTCGCTACAGTAGAGTAAACCCTAAACAAATTACTCAGTTAATCGACAAACATCTTTTATCCCCTATTTAATTGAGATTTTATAAATCTACTAGTCATATTAGTCAAAAAAGATCTTCTTTTTTTTGACAACTTATGTATGCGATCGCTTAAATTAATTTTACTAAAAATGAGGGATTTATTAGTAGGGCAGTCAGGAGCATTATCTAATTAGATAAATAGAATTCACCATCCTATTAAGCCCGATCTCAGTAAATCGAGAGGTTCTTAATTATAAATTAATTGATAAAACTTAGCAGCAATGTTGATATATTAATTCAGTAAAACTAAATGTGTACTTCTCGAATGAAAAAGAATCTAAAGTCTATAGAACTTTTTTTGAGTCTCGGCTTAGTTACTACTATCGGAGTTTCTAGCAGTTCCCCAGTTGATGCTATGGAAAACACTAGTGGGAATATAAAATATTTACCCCAGAAACATTGAACAAAGACAAGATAATCAATTAACACCGATACTATGATTTTTTCCATCCCTAATGTTCTAACTTTGCAAGAAGTAGATAAAATTAGCAAAAGTCTTGCGGAAGGTGAATTTGTTGACGGGAAACTTACCGCAGGCTGGCACGCCAAACTAGTTAAAAATAATCAACAATTAAAAAGTCAAACAACTTTAGGAAAACAATTAACAGAACAAATAAAATCAGCACTTCATCGCAATAGCTTATTTCAAACTGCGGTACGACCCAGAGCGATTCATTCGGTATTATTGAGTCGTTATGATGTTGATATGTCTTACGATCGCCATGTAGATAATGCGGTAATGAATAATACTCGGATGTGGCGGACAGATGTTTCTTTTACTTTATTTTTGAGTTCTCCCAAGGATTATGAAGGAGGAGAACTAGTTATAGAGAGTGCCGATGATGAAAAAGCTTATAAGTTAGAAAGTGGTTGCGCGCTCTTTTATCCTTCTACCAGTTTACATCGGGTCAACCCAGTGAAAAAGGGAACGAGACTAGTTGCAGTAGGTTGGGTACAAAGTTTAATTAGAGATCAGGGCGATCGCGAAATTTTATTTGATCTAGAAACTGCTCGAAGAGTTATCTTTACTAGAGATGGAAAGACAGCGGAATTCGATTTAATATCTAAAAGTATTGCCAATCTAATTCGTAAATGGGCTGATCTTTAAATCAATTTTTCCTTTTTGCCAGAAATAATTTATGAAACCACTAGATATCGAATCTACTATCAGTATTCTCAACACTATAATGGAGTATGAACTTGCAGGAGTAGTTCGCTACACTCATTATTCCTTAATGGTTACAGGACCTAATCGTATCCCATTGGTAGATTTTTTTAAAGCCCAAGCTACTGAATCTTTAACCCATGCTCAACAAGCGGGGGAACTGATTACAGGACTTCATGAAGGACATCCTAGCCTCAAAATTGCCCCAATCAAAGAAAGCTATCATCATGCTATCAGGGATATTTTAGAAGAAAGCTTAGACCATGAAAAAACAGCCCTCAATCTTTACAAAGAACTTCTAGCCACAGTGCAAGATGCCAGTATCTATCTGGAAGAATATGCACGCACCATGATTGGGAATGAAGAGATGCACAGCCTAGAATTGAGAAAAATGCTCAGAGATTATTCTAAGTAATCTCTAGGCTATGATAATTAGGCTGTAGTTCAATCAACCAATAGTTATGGAAGTTATCCCTGCAATCGACTTACTAGATGGGAAATGCGTTCGTCTTTATCAAGGAGATTATGCCAAATCTCAGGTGTTTGATGACAATCCTGTTGCTGTAGCTCGGCAATGGGAACAGCAAGGAGCAACTAGATTGCATCTAGTAGATTTAGATGGAGCGAAATCTGGGAAAACCACTAATTTAGCAGCGATTGAAGCAATTGTAAAAGTTTTAACTATTCCTGTCCAAGTAGGAGGAGGTTTAAGAGATCGAGCTTCTGTATCTCGTCTTTTAGATCTGGGAGTACAAAGAGCTATTTTAGGTACAGTTGCAGTAGAACAACCAGAACTAATTACACAATGGTGCGCCGAATTTCCCCAACAAATCGTAGTAGGAATCGATGCTCGTAATGGAAAAGTTGCTACCAGAGGCTGGTTAGAAACCTCAGAAGTATTAGCCCCAGACTTGGCAAACCGTATGGCAAAACAGGGGGCTGCTGCTATTATCTATACCGATATTCATCGTGATGGTACTATGTCTGGTCCTAATATGTCAGCTTTGAGAGAACTAGCTACGGCTATAGATATCCCTGTCATTGCTTCTGGTGGGGTAAGTTCTCTTACTGACTTACTGAGTCTCTTGGCTTTAGAGCCTTTAGGCGTTACTGGTGCTATTGTGGGACGGGCTATTTATACTGGAGATATAAACTTAAAAGAAGCAATACAAGCAGTAGGAAACCCCCGTTTACAAGACATTCCTCCTGATGGCTTTTCTACTTTTGCCTAAGCTAAAAAGTTGGCTTGTATAAGTCCATTTGAACTATGATGGGAGTAAGGAGATTTGTAGTCTTCTATACAAGATTTATTTTGAAACTTTTAGCAACATCAATATATAGGCTGATACACTGGTTCAGACAGTGGCTACATATAATGAGTTGGTTTAAACCTTAGTCAATCAAGATTTTATGGTTAAATTGTTTGCTTGTAGTTGGTATTGTACTCTATCTCTAGGAGTAATGGTAAACGCGATCGCTATTTCAGGATTGCCAGCAACGGCGCAGCAAAAGATTTATACACCTGTCTCTCTTGCCTCCAATAGAGCAATTTCTGATATTCTTTCTGAAAAAGATATTCCTACGGGAGAAGGAGGCTTTGCTAGAGACTATTATATGGAACTAAAAGCAGGAGATCAGATTGCGATCGATTTGACTTCCGATGAATTTGATACCATGGTTACCTTAATCGCTGCGGATGGCTCCACTGTAGCAGAGAATGATGATGGACCAGATGGTACAACCAATTCTTTATTATTTTCTCGTGTCACAGAAGACGGAAAATATGTGGTGCGAGTTCGTGCTTTTGGTGAGACTAGCGGTGGCAAGTTTCAATTAAAATTAACCCGTCTAAAGCCGACTCAGTAATTTAGAAAAAAGAATGCGTGTTTTTGTCACTGGAAGTACGGGTTTTGTCGGCGCAAATCTAGTGCGATTATTATTACAACAAGGTTATGAAGTCAGAGTATTAATTCGCCCTAGTAGTTGTTTGTCGAACATCGAGTCTCTAAATGTAGAGCTGGTAATGGGAGACTTGAATGATCCTAATTTATCCCAATCAATGAGGGGTTGTCAGGCTTTGTTTCATGTTGCTGCTCACTATTCCCTGTGGCAATGTGATAAAAAGTTGCTCTATCGTAATAATGTTTTAGGCACCAGAAATATTTTAGCTTGCGCTCTTGATGCAGGAATAGAACGGACTGTCTATACTAGTTCTGTAGCTGCTATTGGAGTAAGTAAAAATGGCAAACCAGTTAATGAAACTCATCAGAGTCCTGTAGAAAAGCTGGTTGGAAATTATAAAAAATCTAAGTATTATGCCGAACAAGAAGCTATTAAAGCCGTAAGACGGGGGCAAAATATTGTAATTGTTAACCCCAGTACTCCTATTGGTGCATGGGATATAAAGCCAACTCCCACTGGCGAAATCATTTTGCGCTTCCTCAAAAGACAAATGCCTTTCTATCTGGATACGGGTTTAAATTTGATTGATGTGAAAGATGTTGCTTGGGGACATCTTTTAGCTTTGGAAAAAGGCAGAACAGGCGATCGCTATATCTTAGGAAATCAAAATCTCAGTCTCAAAGAAATTTTAGATAAACTTTCTGCTATTACTGGTTTCGCTGCACCCCGTTATACTATCCCTTATTTTATTCCCTACGCTGTAGCATGGATCGAGGAAAAAATTTTGGCACCTTTGGGAAGGAAACCAACTATAGCTATTGACGGGGTCAGAATGGCACGACAAAAAATGTACTACGACACAACTAAAGCTGTTAGAGATTTAGGCTTACCTCAATCTTCTGTAGATCGAGCTTTAGAAAAAAGTGTTAGATGGTTTCAAGGTTTTTTGCTTTAGGGATGCTGAACTGAGGTTCATTAAATTTACTAGTTGAGAGTGGTTGATATAATAATTAAGTTATGCAAAATTAATTATTCATTGAATTTAATTTATGATTAGATGGAAGACTCAAGGTAATTATCTATTTTGCGATCGCTATTAGTTAAATACACTACAGAAAACATAGAGGAGAGAAACTTTTGATACAAGCAACCCTACATCAGTTGAGAGTATTTGAAACCGTCGCTCGGAATGGTAGTTTTACCCGTGCAGCAGAAGAATTATCAATTACCCAGCCTACTGTCTCCAGTCAAGTAAAACAACTTACTAAAACTGTTGGTCTACCTTTATTTGAACAAATTGGCAAAAGTCTATATTTAACTGATGCGGGAAATGAATTGCTTATAACGTGTCAAGATGTTTTTGAAAAACTAGACAACTTTGAGATGAAAGTAGCCGATCTTAAAGGAACCAAACAAGGTCAATTAAGATTAGCCGTAATTACTACCGCTAAGTATTTTATACCTCGTTTATTGGGGTCTTTTTGTCAGCAATATTCTGGGATAGATGTAGCTCTCAAAGTTATTAATCACCAAGAAATACACCAGCGAATGTCGGATAATAAAGATGATCTCTACATTGTTAGTCAACCTCCTGAAGATATTGATTTACAATCCCATTCTTTTTTAAATAATCCTTTAGTTGTAGTAGCCCAAAAAAATCATACTTTGGCTGGGAAAACTAATATTCCTATTGAGTGTTTAAACGATCAGCCTTTTATTATGCGAGAAGAAGGTTCTGGAACCAGAGTGGCAATTGTAGATTTATTTAAAGAAAAGCAAGTACAAGTAAAAGTAAAACTAGAATTGGGTAGTAATGAAGCTATTAAACAAGCGATTGCAGGAAATTTAGGGATTTCAGTTTTATCAGAACATTGTTTAATTTCTGAAGGTAAATCAGGAGAATTAACTATTTTAGATGTAGATCATTTTCCCATTAAACGTCGTTGGTATGTATGCTATTTGGCAGGAAAAAAACTTTCAGTAATAGCTAAAACTTTTTTAGACTATTTATTAGAAGAAAGTCCCAAAATGACTTTCCCCGACTCTAGTATTTTAGCGAAAAAAACACTTAACTAAAGTCAGCATAAGTGGGCATAATAAAATATTACGATGAAACTAATAGAGCAATATTTACAACCTAGAACAGATAAGGTACTAGAAAGACTACAAAAAGCAGATGAGTTTTGGTATAAACTAAGAACGGAGCAATTAGAAATACCTAGGGTAGTTGAAAATAGTTCAGAAAAGCTAACAGAGTGGGACAGTGATATTATTATTTGTGGGGGAACACTAGGGATTATTCTTGGTGCAACCTTACAAAAATTAGGCTGGAAAGTTATTTTAATTGAACGAGGAATTCTCAGAGGTAGAGTGCAAGAATGGAATATTTCTCGGGATGAATTAAATACTTTAGTAGAATTAGAATTATTAACCACAACAGAATTAGAAAACGCGATCGCGACAGAGTATAATCCTGCTAGAATTGGTTTTCTTGGAGGAAAAGATATTTGGGTAAAAGATGTTTTAAATATCGGAGTCGATCCTGTTTATTTATTAGAGACATTAAAAAATAAGTTTTTAGCTTGGGGAGGCGTTTTATTAGAAAATACAACTTTTAAAAACGCTAATGTCTATGATAATGGTGTTGCAGTATCCACAGCAGATAATACTATTAAAACTCGATTATTACTTGATGCAATGGGACATTTTTCTCCTATTGTCAAACAAGCCAGAGGTAAAATTAAACCTGATGCTATTTGTATGGTTGTAGGGAGTTGCGCTCAAGGTTATGAAAAAAATAATACAGGAGACTTAATTTATTCTTTTACACCCATTATTAATCAATGTCAGTACTTCTGGGAAGCTTTTCCCGCTAGAGACGGTAGAACAACTTATATGTTCAGTTATTTAGATGCTCATCGCGATCGTCCTAGCTTAGAATATTTTATGGAAGAGTATCTTAGACTCTTACCAGAATATCAAAATGTAGAACTAGAAAAACTGGACTTTAGCAGGTTTTTATTTGGGTTCTTTCCTGCTTACAATAAAAGTCCCTTACATTTACCTTTCAATAGGATTTTAGCAGTTGGGGATAGCAGTGGTAGCCAATCTCCCGTTAGTTTTGGTGGTTTTGGTTCTATGATTCGCCATCTAAAACGTTTAAGTTTCGGTATCAATGAGGCATTAGAAATAGACAGTCTGACTCAAAAAGATTTAGCCTTATTACAACCCTATCAACCTAATATATCAGTAACTTGGTTATTTCAAAAAACCATGAGCGTAGGTATCGAGCAAAAAGTTAATCCCGATCAAATTAATAACTTGATGAATGGGGTATTTCAAGTAATGGAAAAATTAGGTGATGATGTACTTAAACCCTTCTTACAAGATGTCATTCAATTTATTCCTCTAGCTAAAACTTTACCTCTGGTTAATCCCAAATTTGTTTTACCTTTATTACCCCAAATCGGAATCAGTCCTTTAGTGAATTGGAGCTTGCACTATTTCAATTTAGCTTTGTATAGTATTTTGTATACTGTTGGCAAATCAACTCAACCAATAGTAAAAAAACTGCCTCCCCAACAGCAATATTATTATCATCGTTATTTAGATGCTTGGCAATATGGTGCAGGCAAAGATTATTAGTCATCGATCATCTATAATTTATCATTGATTATCAATTAAAAGTTGATTTTAAAAAATATCAATAATAAATTATTAAAATGGATGATAAAACTGCTTGGAATAATTTTGAACTAGAAGTAACTAAAGCAGATCGAGATATTAACTTAGCCAAGGCTGCTCTCTACTTCTCTCAAGCTGAATATCCTTATTTAGATATAGAAGCATACTTGAATAAGTTACTAAAAATATCTCAAGCCATAGAACTACAATTACCTGCTACTAGATATCCTCTACAAGTAATTAAAGTCATCAACAATCACTTATATAAAGAATTAGGATTTGCAGGTAATACCGAGAATTACTACGATCCTAAGAATAGTTTTCTTAATCAAGTTATAGATCGTCGTTTAGGTATTCCTATCAGTCTGGCTGTAATTTATTTAGATATAGCAAAACACTTAAACTTTCCTATGGTAGGTATTGGAATGCCAGGACATTTCTTAATTCGTCCTGACTTTGAAGAAGCGGGATTCTTTATAGATGTTTTTAATCAAGGAGAAATTTTATTCTCTCAAGATTGTGAAGCGAAACTGCAACAACTGTATTTGCAACCAGTCAAGCTAAAACCAGAGTTTCTTAATCCTGTTTCTAGTCGTACAATACTTACTAGAATGTTGAATAATTTAAAACAAATATACTTGCATTATCGTGATTTTAATCGTGCTATATCAACCATTAATGGGATATTAATTTTATCTCCTGACAATCCTTATGAATTAAGGAATCGAGGATTGATATATTATGAATTGAACCGTTGGCAAGAATCATCACAAGACTTAGAATCTTATCTAGCGATCTTACCCAATGCAGAAGATGCGCCCATGATTCAAATGCTGTTAAACAAAATTAATTATTAATGATAGTTACCTCTTCGTTTAAGAAGAGGATTGAACATAAGAAAAATAGTTACTCAAAAATCAGCTACCATTTTTTATATGGTAAAAATTTACCACACATTGTGATTTTTACGCGATCGCCTTTAGGATCGGGAACTTTATCCACCTCAATAGAAAAATCAATTGCGCTCATAATACCATCGCCAAACTTTTCGTGAATTACGGCTTTCACGGGCATTCCATATACCTGCATGATTTCATAAAAACGATAAATTAAAGGATCGGTAGGGATTTGGGGTTCTAAAGAACCTTTAAGAGGTGGTACGGTTAATTCTTCAGCTAGGGATTCTGCTAAACCTAAAGCCGTGACTAGCTTAGTTGCTTCATCTATGTCTGCACTGGCTTGACGATAAATTACAGAAGCGATCCAAGTTTCATCTCTTCCCACTACTTTTTCCAAGTCTTCAAAGCTAATGCCTTTTTCTTTCTTTGCTGCTAATAGTTTGCTGGTAATTTCAGAAATAGCCATAATTTATTTACTCCTCAAAAATGGTTAATTGTTAGTTAGTAGTAGCTTAATGGAGCAACCAATAACAAATGACAAATGACAAATGACAAATAACTAACGACTCAATCTTGCTGCTTCTACTGCGCGAGTTTCCCGATAGAGATGTTCTTCCATTTCTTGTTTTAATTTCAAATAAGCTGGATGATTTTCGACAGTAGTACGGTCTCGTGGACGGGGAAAAGGGACTTCGAGAATTTCGTCAATTTTGGCAGCAGGACCTCTAGTCATCATCACAATACGGTCTGATAATAAAAGAGCTTCTTCGATGCTGTGAGTAATCATAATTGCCG
>JASJDF010000128.1 GCA_030065715.1 Xenococcaceae cyanobacterium MO_188.B19
ATTGCTAATAATGGATCGCTGAAAAGCTTTCTGTAAAAAAAAGTAATAGGGTTTAGATCTATTCAACAAACCATACACTATTAAACTAGAGTACAAAAATTGATATAAATACATTAAGTAAATAATAAATAATTAATCTTTAATTTACTAGTTTAGTAATGGTTTCTGTCCATCTTTTAGGATATATTTGATTGTAGGTAAAAGTTTCTTCAATACAATTACTATAGAGTTTGTTTAAATAGTTCAAGTAATCTTTAGGGATGCTAATTTCCAGACCTTGATTGACTCTTTGGGATAGTTTATTCCGAATAGAATCGGGAGTTTTATTAACATCTACCTGGAGGAAATCACAAATTTCGGTTAAGAAAATAAAAGGGTCATCAGCAAGCTTGTCATAGAAATTGACATGAACATTTTCTAAGGGAAAATATTTTGTCCATAAATCTATAAGATTTTTATAGCTAGGTAATCTGTTAAATTCTTGTTCAAAATGATCGTAAAATTCTTCTTGTTTGACTTCTTCTAGTTTTAAGTTTGTATTTCGACAAAGATTCATTTTGGCTTTTGACCAAGATCTATCTATGGGATTTCGGATCAAAATAATAATTTTTAAATCGGGAAACATCCGACTAATGTGATTAATTTCAGATTCTGGTATGCGATAACATAAAGGATCGATATCGCCAATAACTTTATTCAATCCATCTTGAAATAAGGAGTAATACCAAGTTTCTGTATGAGGAAAAAATAAATATTTAAAATCCCAGCTCAATCTTTTCCAAAGAGCTTTATCTAGACTAAATACACTGTTGATATTGTTAGCATAAAATTTAGTACGCTCCTGAAGATATTTTCGATATGCAAAACAATGCCAATGAGAACTGGTGAATCTTTTAATTAAATTTTCATCAGGAAGGAAAGCTCTTTCCCAAAAATAGCGAATTTCTTTAACAGGTGGTAAGTATAACTGAGGATGTTGAATTAGAGTATTGTATAGCCAGGTTGTTCCTGTTTTTTCTGGTCCAATACATATAAAGTTTGGATGTGGGTGTTTTGAGTTCATAGTTTGCTATTAATTAACTAAAAAGTAAGGTTATTTGTCTAGATTTGACAACTGAATTCAAAATCATCTTGTAAATGTGAAGTGGAAAAATTTTGTTTCTTGTATTTTAAAAATATATATAATCACTATCTAAGATTGGGTATATTTATTTGTTCAATTTAATAATGTCGTGTATATTTTATCTAACTTGTAGAAAAAATTTTGAATACATAACGAGTTGCCCAAATAGTAAATAAGGGCATTAAAACTCCATGAATTATCAATACTGAAGCTGCTACTCCTTGGCTTTGCCAATATACTCCTACAAATAAAGCGATCGCGAATATTTCAGTAAAGATAATATTCCACTTTAAATCTATTTCTGGTTTATCTACTGCTAATAGTAATTGGGAAGCAGAGTCAGCAAAAGGACGAGGAATTGCTGATAAACAAATCAGAATTAAAACTGGAATTGCGGGAATCCATTTTTCACCAAAAACAATAGGAACATATATAGGAGCTAAAATAGATTGTAATAAAACCATGGGAATAATTATCATAGCAATAGTCTTGAGACTATTAAAATAACGAGATTTAAACTTATTGAGATTGTCTCTAGCTCCACAGAGATGAGGTAGCAAAGCCGACTTAATAGAAGTCATAATGCCCAAACTAATTCCTAATCCAGCATTAAACGCAAAATAGTAAATACCTAAAGCTTCAATACTGAGAAATCTTCCTACAATCAGATAATCTAAATTACTGCGTAATGTTTTAAGTAATTCCACTCCTAAAACACTACTACCAAAGCGCAATAATTCCCCCCAATTTTTATTACTAAATTGCCACTTTGGTCGCCATTGATGATTTTTCAGCATTACGATTACCCAAATGGGAGCTACTAAAATTTTAGGTAACACAATTGCCCACATTCCCAATCCTGCGATCGCGAATATTAAAGATAAAATATTATCAGTAGAAATTTGAAGCATTTGCACCAGAGCAATAACTTTAAAGCGATTTTCTCGCTGAATTAAAGCTACTTGAACTAAGCCATGAGGTAACAGTAATAAACCTAGTCCCATAGCACATATGGGCAAAATCAATTGCTTATCGCCATAAATCCAAGCAATAGGAAATGCTGCCAAACATTGAATAATAAATAAACCTGTGAAGATTAACCAATTGAGCCAATAGGCAGACTGTGCCAAACTTTCTAAATTATCTTCTTTGGCTTGAATTAATCTGATTCCTACACCATTGCGAGTAAAAACTTTAACAAATTCGTTAGTGGTTAAAACAATAGCTGCTAAACCATAGTCATATTGGGTTAAAAAACGCGCCAAAACAATAGTAGTCAATAACCTTGTCAGTCGATTAACTCCCCCTGACATACCCAACCAGCCAAGGTTACGGACAAAAGAGCTATTACTCTGATTACCCTTGAATAGTAGCTGAAAATATTTCATCCAATTACTTCCTGTAGTAACATATCCCAGTTATTGAGAAAATGCTCCCAACTGTCAGTAACCGAATTTCTCCCTATTTGTCCCCAAGCAAGTAAATCCTTTTCTGGTAAAGATGTAATTGCTTCTGCTAACTGCTCACTATTGTTAGGAGAGTATAATAAACCACAGTTTTCGAGATGTTCGGGAAAAGCATCTATAGCAGGAGCAACAACTGGCTTTCCTGCTGCTTTCGCTTCCAAGCAAACTGTACCTCCTGGCTCCCAACGGGAAGGAATAATCGCAACATCACACTGGGAAAGAAACTCAGGAACATCTTTAACCGTACCAACTAACTTAACTTGGGGTAAATCGTGAGCTAAAGTTTTAATTTGTTCCTCCTCAAAGCCATAACCTCCTAAATACAAGATAAATTCTTCTTTGGGAAGCAAAGCCATTGCTTGTAATAAAATATCAAAACCTTTTTGACGGGCAAAACGACCATAAGCTGCTAAAACTAAAGGCTTTTCAGTTTTTTTAGGGCTAATTTTCAATAAATCTTCTATTTTTGTCCCACCACTAGCTGATAAGGGAATTACTCTTAGTTTTTCTGAATGAACCAACTGTTGATTTAGCATCCATTGTTTTTGTCCCTCAGATACGCAGAGAACTCTGTCAACTAAACCATAAGTCAACCTCAGCATCATATGAAAACGAGCTAAAGAAGGAACCTGGTTTTGTTCAAATCCTTGACAGTAGTGGTGATCTACCAAAATTATTTTGCTATTAAGTTTTAACTTAATTAGGGGAATCAGATATCTCCAGGTAGAAGGATAATGAAACACAATTACTTCAGGAGAAGTATTACGAATATGCTTGCATAATCCCTCTAAACGAAACACTGAAAAATCATAGTGATCGCTTAATTTAGAGCTTATTAATCTTTGTACGTAAAGATTTGAACCACCAGCTAATTTATCTCCAATCAAGTGCATAACTTTCGGTTTCATACTGTCTCTCCTAATAACCAGGAAGATAAATCCCGTTGAATTAAATCTTGACAAGCTAAAATATCTTCTCGAAATAATTGGCTGAGTTTGGCTCTTGTTTCAGAATTCATTTGGGGTTTAGCCAGATTTTTATGTTGAATTTTTTGTCGCATAGAAGCAGGAAATAAAGGTTTGAGTAAACTTTTTATCGGATTAGGCTTCATTAATAACTGATGTAATAATTTGTTTTTAGGTACTCCTGATTTATTAGGACGAATATTTAATTCAGGAACAAAACTATGATTAACTTCTAAAAATCTAAATATATCTTGTAGCAACTTAATAGGAGATTGACTTAAATCTTCGTATAAGTAAATAGCTATTTGTTGGCGATCAAATAAATCATAATAACGTTGAATTTGTTGGCTGTAATAGCCTACTTGTGTATAGTGCCAAAACCATTCCCAATTATTTCTGATTCTTTCGGATTCTGCTGCTAAAGCTTGCTCAAAATCTGGTAATGACTCTCGATCATCTCTAACTAAATGAAGATAATTAGCATAAGCGCGATCCACAGGATTACGTAAAATAATAATTAACCGACAGTTAGGAATATAGTGATAAATTTTTTTAGCTGCTTTTGCATCATATAAATAAAGGGGACAAGCTTCTCCAATAGCAGATTCTTGGGCTACTCCCATAAATTCTTGTAAATAAGTTTTTAAATCAATAATTGAAAAATTCTTTAAAGCTTCATCTCCAACTCCTTGAAAATTAATATCCATCCCTTCAAAAGCAAAGAAATTAGTTTCTTTATTGGGAGTTAAATAAATTTCTGGATGTTGTTGCAAATAAGTATGTAAAGCCGTTGTCCCCGCTTTAGCAGCACCAATAATTAAAAAATTTGGCAATATCATAAGCGATCATTTTTTAATAGATAATAGCTTGACAGTTTTATTACTATTACTATTATTCCCAAAATAAAATATAAATCATCATCAACTGAACATTCAAAGTTATGATAATTAGTATTTCAATGAAAGACAATATTTGTCCACAGAAAAACATAAATGAACCCAGATATTTCATATTTTTTTTAGTAAAATACAAATTAATTTCTTGGCTCAAATATGAAACCCATTTAAACGGACTTATGCTATGAGATAGAGAATAAAATATTTTAACTTTTATAAATCTTTATTATGAAGATCGCGACAAATAGGAATAAAACCTTCTTTTAAAATTTTTTCTTGATTGTAGTTGGCAAAATGTCTCCTGATAAAATTCCATTCTCCTGCCCAATTTAAATGCTGTAATTTTTTATTCTCTTCATAAGATAGTTCGGGATGACGAGCATAAAATACTGCATCAGTTAAATCTTGATATAAGCCTTCAAAAAAATAATCTTGTTTTAGTTGCCATAATAAATTTCTTTCCGCAATATTTTCAGCATCTAAAAAATATTCTTGTTCGTAATCTTGACCAACAGTCAGAGAAGTCTCCATCCTTTGATATCCGAAGGTGTCCCGCAAGGGGATACCGCTACGCATATATCCTTTAGGACGGCGGAGTAATCTCTGACTAAAATTAGATCTTCTTTGCCGATTATGTAAGTGCCTATTAATTCCTCTTGGATAATATCTATAACGAGGATATCGATCTAGATCGGTTGAACTTATTTTTTCTATTAAAAAGTAATAACTATTTTTATCTGGTTGCTGACAAGTAAATGATAAAATATAAGATACTATTTCACTAATAGCAGCTTTTTCTCTGCGATAAAGTAAATCATTACTTTTAAGTTTTTTATTAATTAATTCAGGTCGAATCAAATCAAAAAAATGTTTTATCCAGCGATCGCGAACAGATGAAAATTCAGGATTGATTTTAGATTTTTTTTCTAAGATTAATGGAGGAATTGCCTCAACTCTTTTAGGAATGAATACACAAGAAAAACAGCTGATTAAAATCAGCATTAAACTTATGCTTTTTTGACTATTCATGATTTAAGATTCAAAACTTAGAATCGCTATGATTTCTCAGAAACTTTAAGACTAAAATAAATATTTACTGTAATCCAATCTAACCACCATTTTATGTAACGTCAATATAGGGTTTGGTACAGTTATGCTGAATAGTATATTTTGACCTCACCTAACAAACATGGTGATTAACTTATGAAATCGGGAATACTGTTACTGCTGCTAATTATGGTATTCCTTAATTAATGACCGAAACCAAGCAAAAGCTAGGCAAAATTCAACCAGAAAACTTCCCTGAAAGAATCGTTTGGTACACGATGATTGGGACTTACATTTGGTTTTTATTGGGTGCTACTTATATAGTTGGCTCAGTAATTGGCTGGATTTTATTATTTTATCTGCTACTAAAATTGTGGTTTCAAGATGAAAATACACCTCCAGAAGAAAGAATCGTAATCCCCTGGATTACTTGGATATGGGTCATTGGAATGTTGATCATGGAAGTCGCCTTAATTATGGGTCATCTTGACTTTAACCTTTCAATGGGTAAGATGATTAAATCTTCTATTGGTTGGGCAAAAGGTTGGGCATTAATTGCGCTCTATCCTTTAGCTGGTTGCTTAAATATTCGCCCCCAATTAATTTACCGTGCTGTATGCGTTATTGGGTTACAAACTTTATTTATTGCACCTCTTCTGATCATTGCACCCATAGCAGGATTACCAACTGTTTTATATGTTTCTCCTCTAAAAGCAGTAGGTGCTGGATTAGGTTCAACTTTTTTCGATGTTTCTTTATACCAAGTAGATTTTGACGGACAAATTCGCCAAAGATTATTTACTCCTTGGGGTCCAGCTTTAGGATTTGTCGCTAATATTTACTTTACTTTAGCGATGCAAGAAAAGAACAAAAAATGGCGATGGTATGGTTTAATTGCTGCTGCTTATATGTCTCAAATTTGTAAATCTCGTTTAGCACAAGTAGCCATACTAAGTACCCCTATATTTATCTTTTTCTTATCTCGTTTGCTGCGTCCTTATATTATTATGGCTTCAGGAATTTTTAGTGTTGCCACAGGAATTTTAGCCACAAATATTCTCAATTTCTTTGACGAGTTTTGGAAGAAGTTTAAAGCAGCTAGGGCAGATTCTAGTAGAGTGAGAGCAGCTTTAAAACAAATTGCCTTTGATCGTGCTAATAAAGAAGCACCGATTTGGGGTCATGGCATAGTAGAAAGAGGACCTCATGCTGTAGAGTTCATGCCTATTGGTTCTCATCATACTTGGGCAGGTTTAGCTTTTGTTAAGGGAATGGTTGGTTTTTATGCTCTGGCAATTCCTATGATCCTAAGCTTTTTTTTGTTATTAATTAAATCTCAAAAAAGTAAGGATGCAGCAACTGGACTAGCAATTGTATTTATTTTATTTCTTTATACTTTTGGAGAAAATCTAGAGATTTTAGTTTATCTCTATTGGCCTGGAATGATTGTAATGGGAATTGCTTTCAAACCGAATCCTAAATAATTTTGGTTTTTGTTAGTCGTTAGTTGTTAGTAGTTAGCTGTAATTACATTAATTAAGATATTGATTTTAAGCGAAAGATGCTACCAAATCTTTTGAGCTTCTTGCATCTCCAAATTGCTCCTGTAAAAGAAAACTAGCTTTGGCATAATATTCTTTAGGAGAATGATTGATTTGAGTTGTAGTGGGATTAGCCAAAAATTCTACTAAATCTTGGCAAGAATTAGCGATAGATACTCCTTGTTTAGCCAACTCTTCTGCTAATTCTATTTGATGATCGTCTACATGTTCTTGATATTCACCGCTACGAGGTACAAGAACAAAAGGTTTTTTAATATTGGCTAGTAGATCGATAGTTCCTTCTCCACAATGAGCAATGATTAAACGAGCTTGAGCTACGATTTTTTCAAATTCTTTTGAAGGTAAAACTTTAAAATTTTTCACGCCTTTGGGAGTAATAGTACAAGAACCATACTGGATAATAATTTCTTCTGTATTGGGTTGGAGTAAGTTTTGCTCGATCAAATCATCGATCCACTTCATCAGACGATTAAAAGAAAATTTTTCAGTGCCGACAGTAACTAAAATCATAATTGTAAGCTCCTTGTGAATCTTGCTTACTCTTAGTATCTCAAAGCTTTATTTGCGATCTCGTATTTGTTCTTGTTTGACTTGTGTATAACTTGCTAAATCATTGAATAATGGGAAACAAAAAAACTCCTTTGATTGCTCAAAGGAGAAAAAAAGACAGGAATTTATCAAGTACTCAAGAGATAGGTCAAATTAATTAGAAAATGTTTGAGAGAGGGAAAATAGGGAATAGTTAAACTTAATCCCTAACACATACACCTAACACCTCATTTCAGTTTTATATTTATTTACACCCAGCTACTTATAACCTTACAAGACTTAAGCTGACAACATTTTTAGGTGATTCTTGGTTATAACGTTTTAAAGTTTGTTTGACAGTCTTGTCTATCGTGTTTCTTAAATTATTAAGTTCGCCAAATTGCTCTTTTAGTTGATTGTGTTTTTGTCGATTTTGTAATAATCGTTCCATAGTGCGAGTCAGATTATCCCAATTAATCGGCTTAAGGATATATTCAGTAATACCAACATCAAAACTGCGATATAAAGAGTCTTTATCGTCTAAAACTGTCATCATAAGAATAGGAGGACATTGATGACTCAAGATTTTTTTCAACTTGCTAGAGCAAGTAAAACCATCCATTCCAGGCATTACTGCATCTATCAATATTAGGTCTGGTATTTGAGTCTGACAAATGTTTAGACAAGCTTCTCCGCTTTCAGCTTCAATAACTTGATATCCTTTAATTTCTAAAACTGCTTTAACAGTAGTCCGAATACTAGTATCGTCGTCAACAAGTAAGATATTGGGAAGAATAGGCGAACTATTAGTCTTCATGGTAGTTATAATTGATAAAGATGAACAAGAATTTTAAACACGAAATTGGATAGGCTTTTTAACAGAGAGTATCTCTTACGGTCAAATTTAAAGGCGAATTAATTTGGCTTGAGGATATTTAATTTGTAATTGTTCCCATTGCACATAAAGAGCATCAAGAAAAGGCAAAACTAAACGGGCAGATAAACTTAATTCCTTAACGCGAGTGAAAGATTCGATAAAAGCAGTTTGAATTCCTCGGCATTTTGCCAAGATGATGAAAGGAACTGCAACACCTGCACCAGTAGAAAGAACTAAATCAGGAGATTCCTGATTAATTACTTGCCAAGCTAAGCCAAGATTGCGGATTAAATTAGGAATATTACGATTTGTGGGACTATAAGCCCAATAAACTTTCTTGTTGCTTGCTTCTAAAATCTTTTGTGTAGAAGGGGTTTGGAAAGTCACCCAACAACAGTCATGTTTCCCCCAAAACGTTTCTAATTTTTGTAGGGCTTGGAAGTGACCACCAGTAGAACTAATAAGTAATACTTTCATAGTTTTCT
Organism: Xenococcaceae cyanobacterium MO_188.B19; assembly: GCA_030065715.1. GTDB lineage: Bacteria > Cyanobacteriota > Cyanobacteriia > Cyanobacteriales > Xenococcaceae > JASJCP01. The sequence continues at coordinate 8,950 of JASJDF010000128.1, forward strand.
GCTGCTTTTTTATTTGCTTATTGTTAGTATCTCAAGCCCTTGTTTGTGATCACGTATGCGTACATGTCTGACTTAAAATTTATTTTGTATAACGTTTTTTTACCTCTTTTCAGACCTCATACTAACCTAACTGCTGACTCCCGACGGGCACTCTGAACTCATGCTGACTTCACCAGTCAATTATAAGACTAGATGCAAAATCTAGCTTTGAAGAGGAAATTTTTATTGCTCTCACTTTTTCTAATTGAGATCGGTTCACGAAGCCAAGAAATATTGCTATTGGGAATCATTTATCTGTATAGATCCAGGACAGATATTGAATATTAATTAGATTACAAACCTATTTAAAGATTAGTAAGTTTAGTTGATCGGGTTTAGCAAGGTGTTAAAGGTAACTTGGATTTTTGTTGATTAGGTGTACTTTGTAAGTTTCAAAATTCCTCTCAATAGGAGATGAGCTAGACCAATGAAGAAATCCAGTAATCTCCGTAGAATCATGGCATAAATCAGAAATTATACATAATTTATACATAGTATCTTCAAATCAAACAATTAAACCAACATCATCACAAATATGGCTTGGTAATACTACAAATAAGCAAGGTAATTAACAAACATAATTTCAACTATTTTTTATCAAGTAAAACATTAATTAAAGATTTTAACAATGAAAGATATAACTTTTAACAATAATTTTTCATCGATCAATCTAAATCAAACTTATGTGATTCAGATGCCATCTAAGTTTACTTCTCTTGAAGCTAATTCTTTTAAAAAACTATTTCAGCATTTATGCCAAAGCAGTTTTAAGCTCAAAAAAATCATTCTTGATTTTGCCCACACTACTTTTATGGACAGTAGCGGTCTAGCAGGTTTGTGTCAAATTTTACACCTTGCTAAAAATGCAAAACTCGATCTAACTCTTGGTGCTATTTCACCTCAAGTCAAAATAATTTTATCTTTAGTTGGATTAGAACAAATTTTTATTGATCAAGAAAATATCGATATTATTAACACAGATTATAGTATCCAAAAAGCGAATATTCATCCTGCTGTTTTGTCTCGAAGCAAAAGATTATTAGATATTTGCGGTGCTGTAGTTGGGTTGGCTATTACAGGAGTTTTAATTGTTCCAATTGCATTAGCAATTAAACTTGATAATCCTGGTTCAATTTTTTTCAGTCAAATTCGCTGTGGTTATAACGGTAAAAAATTCCGCATCTGGAAATTTCGTTCAATGGTAACTAATGCCGAACAATTACAACATCAAATAGAAAATAAAATTCAAGGACCTTTATTTAAAAATGATAATGATCCTCGTATTACGAGAATGGGTAGATTGTTAAGAAAAACTAGCTTGGATGAATTTCCCCAATTTTGGAATGTTCTTAAAGGAGAAATGAGTTTAGTTGGAACTCGTCCTCCTACAGCTAAGGAAGTAGAAAGTTATACACCAGAATATCATCAACGTCTCAACGTTAAGCCAGGTTTAACTGGAGAATGGCAAGTTAATGGACGTTCGGAAATCACTGATTTTGCTGAAGTTTTGCGGTTAGATTTACAGTATCAAAAGAAATGGAGTGTATTGTATGATTTAAAATTAATCCTGAAAACCATTAGAATCATTTTTAGTAAAAAAAGTGGTGCTTGTTAAAATTTTAGCTTGAATTATTAATCGAAAATCTAATTCTTGAAGGATAGTCTGCACCAGATTTGAGAGTTAAAGTAATAATTTGAGCATCTATCAAATGAGTTTCATGTGGAAGTTTTCCTGTACCTGGATTAACTGGATAAGCAGGAAAACAAGCACCGCTTAGACTCAGGCGCAAGCAATTATCTTGAGCAATTTTAATACAAGTTTCTTGTAGGGGTATAGTAAGAGGAGTCGTGAGAGAATCTACTCTAAGATAACCTTGGGTAAAGTTAACTACTTTGCTATCGGAATAAACTACCGAAAGAATGGCGCACAAGTCAAAACTAGGAGTATCAGCGGTACAATAAACTTCTACTATGACTTTGCCTGCAATATGTAAATCAGTTTCTAAAGGAGCAGAGGTATAGGTTAGGATATCTGAGCGACAATCTAAACTAGAACGGTCAAAAGAGCCACCAGGAAAGCTACTATGTCCCCCCAAAGCTGGTACTGGTCGCCAAGGATCGTGAACTATGGTATCGGTTGTATTGGCTAATTCTATTCCTTCTAGGTTGGTTGTTAATAATTCTTGGTCAGATAAGGTTTCGGTTTCTTCTAGGTATTCCCATAACATTCCGCTGTCTTCTCTGATATTAGCCAAGCCATCACTGGTTAGATAGTAAATTGTTTCGTGATTTTGGGAGATGTCATCAAAATAACGCCATTGGTTACTTCCCATCTCGAACCAACTAACAGAATTTTCTTCTAATATTCCTGTATCTTTGTCTTTGAGAAAATGATCGAACCAGCGTAATTGTATTTCATCGATGGGATTTTGAGCATCTATGCCATAGTCTATATTACCTAACTTTCTCCCCCAAGGTAGATGCGCCCAAGGTGCAACAATCAGATGTTGAGGATGGCTACTTTTGGCTTTCATAGCTCGATATAAATTGAGAGTACCTCGTAAGTAGGGATCGAACCATCCCCCAATATGGAGCATGGGAATATCTACATCTTGTAGCAAGTTTTTGGGAGATAGCTTTTCCCAATATTCTCCAGGTAAGGGATTATTTAGCCAGTGATGATAAAAAGAGTCTGCTGCTAACTCTTGCATAATATCGGGGTTAGCAGGAATTTTATCGGATAAGGGTAAATTACGAGATGCGCTATAAAGCTTTTGATAGGCTGATTCCTCCCCTCGTAAACGGGCGGTTTCTGCTGCTAGTTGAATCGCCCAACCTAGATTTGCTTGGAGACAAAAAGCCTTATTTTCATAAGCCCAGTCTGAGTATAAATCATAGCCTACCATAGCGGGCGCGATCGCGACTAAGGAGGGATGTTGATGTAATGCGGTATAAAGTTGGGTCATTCCCTGATAGGAAAAGCCATACAT
>JASJDF010000129.1 GCA_030065715.1 Xenococcaceae cyanobacterium MO_188.B19
CTCCTAAGAGTTCTGCTGCTTCTTTTACTCCAATCAAATTAGACATAAACTCATATTACCATCTTTTATGTCTAACTATGTTCAATATTGTCTAATTATTTTAATTCAGTTCTTAACCCTAGAATTAGAAGAAGTTATTGTTCAGTTAGAAATGGTTTCTCGTCAAAAACGAAACCAGCATTTGACTAATCAAGCTTCTTCCAGCTAAATAGGTGAAGTTGGAGATTATAGATTCAACGCTTCCTAAATAGTCACAATTCTTTACTCCGTAACCATAATGTGGATTTCCTGAGTTGCCCATTCTACTTCAGGAGCAGTTTCATAAACAAAAGCACGAGTCTTTTCAGGTAGATTATTAAGATCACTACCGATCGCTTTGGTTTAACTCACAAATTGTTGCAAGGATATCCCCACAAGAGAAAAATTGAATAAGGTAAAGGTACAAGATTGTTTTCATCCTCTCACTTCACCCTTTGAATTCAATAAACTTGCAATTATGAATTTAAAAATTCTCATTCCTACAGTGGTATTAATCGATCGCGAAGTAACTAAAGTCATCACCGAAGCGGAAAACGGTCATTTTTGTTTGTTGCCCCACCATGTTGATTTTGTGGCAGCATTAGTCCCAGGCATACTAAGCTATACAGTTGAAAAAGGAGAAGAAATATTTGTCGCTGTGGATGAAGGGATTTTAGTCAAATGCGATCGAGAAGTTTTAGTATCTACTCGTAATGCCATCGAGGGAAATAATTTAGAAACCCTCAAGCAAAGCGTTACCGAACAGTTTCAAATATTAGATGAAAAAGAAAAGTTAACTCGTTCTGCCTTGGCACAGTTTGAAGCGAGTATGATGCGTCGTTTTAAGGAGTTGGGATATGGATAAGAAAAATTTTCAACGTCAAATTTCTACTAAAAGCGATCGCAAACTTAAAGCCAGAAGAGAAGCCAAAAATATCTGGTTTGGTTTAGGTATGTTTGGTATGGTGGGTTGGTCGGTAGCCATTCCTTCTTTAATCGGTATTGGTTTAGGTGTGTGGATCGATACTCATGTCCAGAGTAAATATTCTTGGACTCTCATGCTACTAGTAATTGGTGTAGCCTTGGGCTGTTTCAATGCCTGGTATTGGATCAGTAAGGAGAGTCAAAGTGATTGAAGGAGAGACTCTACTACTGTTTCTGGTCTTATTAGTGGGAGTAACTCTGATTCTCGCTATTTTAATTAAAGCTGCTTTAGAACGAGTTGGCGTACCTCCTTTAGTGGGTTATCTACTTTTAGGAATGGTCATGGGGTTAATAAATAGCCTGGTGCATTTTCTGACCCCCTCAGTTAGAGAAGTATATGCGTTTTTAGCTGAGTTAGGTATTATCTCCTTGTTGTTTCGGGTAGGTTTGGAAAGTAATTTGGCTGGGTTAATCCGTCAATTACCCCACGCTAGTTTTATTTTGTTAGGCAATCTCTCTTTTAGTGGCATCCTGGGTTTTTTGGCAGCCTCGAAACTACTTCAACTCGAACTTATTCCCAGTCTTTTTATTAGTATTGCTTTGATGGCTACCAGCGTTGGTATCTCTGTCAGTGTTTGGCAAGAAGCTAAGGCTTTAAATACTGATAATGGAGAATTACTAATAGATATTGCAGAAATGGACGATATTGCTGCTATCGCTTTAATGTCTTTATTTTTTGCCATGATCCCAGTTCTTAATGGCGAAGTTGAAGCAAATATTGTACCTGTATTTCTACAAACTATTGTTCCTTTTTTGCTCAAAGTAGCTATTTTCGGGACTTTATGCCTGATTATGTTTCGCTATCTCGAAAGACCATTGACTCGCTGGTTTGAGAGACTTGAACCAGCACCAGACCCAATGTTAATGGTGGCGGGAACAGCTTTTATTATCGCTGCTTTAGCTGGCTTGATGGGTTTTTCTGTAGCGGTAGGGGCTTTTTTTGCCGGATTAGTATTTTGTCGAGATCCCGATGCTGTTAATTTTGATGCTTCTTTTGGTACTCTTTACGAATTTTTTGTCCCCTTCTTCTTTATTCATATCGGTTTGCAGCTAGAAATTGCCTCTTTTGCTACCAGTCTTAATTTAGTAATTGTTCTTTTGATTGTGGCAGTTTTGGGAAAAATAATAGGTACAGGACTACCTGCTATTGTGACTACGGGTAAAGCAAGTGCTTTGTTACTAAGTATTAGTATGATTCCTCGCGCCGAAATTGCCATGGTAATTATGGAAAGAGGGCGACAATTAGGCAATTGGGCAGTATCAACACAAATTTTCACCAGTATGATTTTGGTTTCGGCAATAACTTGTATTGTTTCTCCATTGCTATTGCGTCCTTTACTACAGAAATCGGTACTATAAAAGATTATGTTGGTCTTCTTTCGATCGCTGTTAAACTGTAGTCTATAAGCTACAGTAAATTATGGAAGTCCAAGAAAAAACCATACTCACCTATGTCAAAGTTGATGGCAGCGTACCTTTTAACGATTGGCTAGAAGCCCTCAAAGATAGAAAAGCCCGTGCTATAGTTCGGACGAGGATTAACCGCATTCGATTGGGTAATTTGGGCGATTGTAAATCTGTGGGAGGGGGAGTCAGCGAATTGAGAATCAAGTTTGGTGCGGGTTATCGGGTTTATTTTGGACAAGAAGGAGACACCATTATTATTTTGTTATCTGGTGGGGATAAAAGCAGTCAGGACAAGGATATTAAACAAGCAAAGCAATATTGGCAAGATTACAAGAGGCGTAGCAATGACCAGAACTAGGAGTTATAAAGACGATTTACTTAAAGCTTTAACCAACCCAGAAGAAGCAAGAGAATATCTCAATGCAGCCCTAGAAGACGAAAACCCAGAAGTCTTTTTACTGGCACTCAGGGATGTAGTAGAAGCTAATAGAAGCATGAGCGAACTAGCAAAAGCTACTAACCGCAATCGGGAGAGTTTATACAAAACCCTCTCAGAAAAAGGTAATCCTCAACTAAATAGCGTCCGCAGTATTCTGAGCAACTTGGGTTTCAAATTAGCTGTAGATACTAAAAATTAGGGTTAATTAACAGAACAATAACTGATAACTGATGACTGACGACTGATACCTGACTATGATGACCTTAGTGACGCGGAAATTGGTCGTGCAAATCTGACAAAAGTAGACTTTTCAGAAGCTACAAATTGAATGTGGTAGTGATGAGTTAGCTATTCAGGCAATTGAAAGAAAGTCAGGTAATTCTTTTATAGTTCGTGTTGAAGTTCCCCCTGGTACTAATAAAGCAGAGATTGAAGAGTTTTTTAAGCGCAAGTATGAGCTGGCACTCAAAGCTAGAGAAGAGCAATATAAAGATTTATTACAAGCCAAAGATAAAGATATTACGTATTTTCGTCAGCAGAATACTGACTTGATGGAGATAATTAAAGCTACAGGCTAGTAAGCCAATAAATATTTCTCAAGTTCAAGGTAACAATATGGCTGGCGATCGCAATATTCAAATGGGTAGTGGTAACTACAATGAACGTATAGAAGGAGATTATGTACAGGGAAACAAATTTGATGGCAATAAGCAGAATTTAGCTGAGGCTGCTTCTGAAATTCAGGCATTATTAAAACAACTAGAGGAAACATATCCTACTGAATCTACAGCCAATCAAATGATAGTAGCAGCTAAAGCTGTTGAGCAGATTGAAAGTCATCCAACTTTAAAGCAAAAAGCGATCAACGCAGTTAAAGAAGGTGGTATAGCTGCTTTTGAAAAGGCTATTGATAATCCTGCTGGTGCTTTTATTGCTGGTGCTGTTAAAGGTTGGCAAGAAGTTAAGTGAATAATGATTAATAGTAATAAAAAGCGAGTATGACGAATGACTGAAAATAGCGGCATAAATATTAGTTCTGGAAATTATAAAGAAAATATTCAAGAAAATTATATATAAGGCGATTATACAGAGTCTAGATATTAATTTAATAAATACAATGAATCAATTATTTGAAATATTCAAAAAAATACTAAATGCCATAGGAATTCGTAATATCAATTTACAAAAAGGACAATATAATGAAAATTTTCGAGATTATATTGCCAAGCAAGAAATTATTAATATAAACAATAATAATGGCAAATCCAAATATTTTAATTGGGAAGAAATACAAAGCTCAGTAGTTTTAATTACTAGCAGTAATCCAGAAATCGAGAATTTTGGGACTGGGTTTGTCATTAATCAATCAGGAAGTACTTCCTATGTTTTAACCTGTGCCAATGTAGTTAAAAATGTTGGTGGCTCGGAACAATTAATTGTTAACAAGAAGAATGCTGTACAGATAGCTTCTGGAGAGAAGGATAACCTTAATTTAGCAGTTTTAAAAGTTGATGATTTATTTCATAAACTACCGTTAGAATTACAACCGTGTGATGAAAAGGGTATTGCTTTTTGTGCCATTGGATTTCAGTCTTTTGAGCAAGGTCACATTATTAGACCAGTAGATGGTATTCTTGGCGAACAGCTAGGACTACAGTTTGGAAATTCAGATAAGCCGATCAAAGCTTGGGAGCTAAATTTAACTAAAGGTGTTTCTTTACAACCTAGCTTCAGTGGCTCGCCAGTAATCGATCATCAAAGTGGATGTGTTTTAGGAATAATTAGTTATCAAGATGAGAAAGGAAGCAAAGGAATGGCTATATCTATAGATTCCCTGGATAAAATTTGGAAACTAAGAAACCGAGATGAACTTTATAAGGTTTTATTAAAACTAGGTTATGAAGATCAAGCTAGTGCATTTCTAAAATTAGTTCAAGCTCAGTCAGTATCGTCATTTTTGATTCATGGCTCTCCAGATTACGGACAGCGTTGGTTGTTAAATAGGTTAGTCGAGCAATATGTTCCTAATAATATCGACCCTATGGTAGTAAAAATTGACTTTGGACGCAAAATCAGAAGAAATGATATTAATTCTTTATGGCGTGAATTAGGTATTCGGGTTGGTTTGCAAACAAATAAACCTGTGCCTTCTGAAATAATCGAAAGAGTTTATCAATCTTGGAAAGCTAAAACTATTCTTTTAGTTTTTCATGATGTAGATCGCATACCAGAAAACTATTTATATGAGTTAATCGCTAGCTTTTGGCGACCTTTAGCTGACAGAATTAGAAAGGAAGAATATAAAGCTAAAAACTATCATCTAATAATGTTTTTAATTGATTATGAAGGAAAAGTTGGTAGTTTAAACGATATTTTTACGGATAGTGTGGATGCAAAAAAACTAGAAACTCCAGTCAAATCTCCCAAAATAAATGAATTTTCTGAGAAAGATCTATCTAACTGGATTCGTTATGAATATCAAGAATTGCCTATAGAACTTACTCATGAAGTTGACGATGTAGTTAAAGACATATTAAAACAGAGTGAATCTGGTATTCCAGAATATGTATTAGCAGAAATTTGTTATCGATGTGGTTTGGATTGGTATAAAGAGTTTGAAGAACAGATGCGATATTGATGGAAAATGAGACCCTGAAATACACTGGCAATACAAAATCGAGATCTGAAGAGTCAAATTCATCAGATCTGCGCTTATTTCCTTATTTACCAGATGATAATTTGGTTGAAGCTGTCAATATAGCTATTCAACTCGAACGTCCTTTACTGCTTAAAGGAGAACCAGGATGTGGCAAAACTCAACTAGCTTATTCTGTGGCTCATAAACTTGATTTATCTCTCGATGCTTGGTATGTAAAATCTACAAGCCGAGCCAGAGACGGATTATATACCTATGATACAGTTGGACGGTTGCGGGATGCCCAGTTAGCAGCAACGGGACAAACTTCCCCACAAGAACTACAGCGAATCAAGAAACCGATGAGCTATGTACGCTTGGGTCCTATTGGACGTGCTTTCGTCAAAGATCGGCGTTCTGTAGTGCTAATTGATGAAATTGATAAGGCAGACATCGATTTTCCCAATGATTTGTTACTAGAACTTGATGAAAGAAGATTCATCATTGAAGAAACTGGAATTGAAATTAAAGCAAAAAATCCACCTATAATGATCGTCACTAGCAACGACGAGAAAGATTTACCCAATGCTTTTTTACGTCGCTGTTTATTTCACTATATCGAATTCCCCAAGCGAGAGCGACTTATTGAGATAGTGAAAGTTCATTTTCCCACAGCACAAGAAAAATTAGTCACAGAAGCTGTGGATAGGTTTAATAATTTACGCCAAGAAATGCAAAAATCTGAAGGAGGTCGTGGCAAATTAATTAGTACCAGCGAATTGATAGATTGGTTTAGAATTTTACATTTCCAACATCCAAGTGAAGCTGAAGCTTTAGCTAAGTTAAATGGGGAAATTCCTTATTTGTACGCACTATTGAAAAATAGAGAAGATCAACTTCGCTATCGAAATAAGAATCAAAATAATGGATGATTTCCCTCTGTTAGATCTATTTATTCAATTGCGAACAGCAGGTTTGCCTATTGGAATTGAGGAATATAAGCTGGTTCTACAAGCTTTACAAAAGGGGATTGAAACTTCTGACTACGAGTCCTTAGCTCGACTTTGCAGAACTATATGGGTTAAGTCTCCTGATGAATTAAGTATTTTTAATTATTACTTTGACAAACTGGTAGAGAGAGAAAATATTTCCGAACCAGATATTGTCGAAGAAGAAACTCAAGAAGAAGAAATTCAGGAGCGAAATTTACCAATAATTCGCTACATGATTGTTGGATTAATCTTTGTACTAGGAATCACAAGTATTTGCTGGAGTTTATCTAGACCCAAATATGTTCCAATTGAAAAACTTCCCCCAGATACGCCAGTAGAACCATTAGAACCAGAACAACCATTAGAACCAGAACAACCATTAGAACCAGAACAACCAGTTGTAATAGAACAACCATTAGAACCAGAACAACCAGTTGTAATAGAACCTTATTTTCCTTATTTATGGGGAACTTTGCTATTGGGAATTTTTACTTCTGGATGCTTGTTAGTTCTTAGAGGGAACGAAAAAAAACCGACGAACGATGATAGCTCTTCTCCTGAATTAGAAGGTAACAATCAAAATTCTACTGCTACATCGCAATTTATTCGTGCAATGGAAGATGAAGTTCAGGTTGCTCAGGTATTGTTAAACGATCGCTTTTCCTCAAATACAGAATTTTTTCCCATTACTCGTCGTCAAATGAAGCAAAGTTGGCGGTATCTCCGTCATTCAGTAAGAGAAGGACCTTCAGTAGAACTAGATATTGATGCTACTGTCGAGCAAGCTGCACGTCAAGGAAGTCTATTAGAGCCAGTAATGATGCCTCGTTATGTTAATCGAACCGAGCTTCTATTGCTAATAGATCGAGATGGCTCGATGATTTCCTTTCATTCCCTTACTCAAAGATTAGCTGAAACTGCTATTCGTGAAGGTCGCTTGGGAAATGCAGGTATTTATTACTTTCATAACTGTCCAATTAAATATATTTATCGAGATACTCATCACCTAGAAGCCGAACGTATCTCTAACGTTTTAGCTGGACTTCACCATACAAGAGCCACAGTATTAATTATTAGTGATGCTGGGGCAACTCGTGGAAGTTTAAATCCAGAGCGCGTTAGGTTAACCAAAAAATTTCTCGCCCAAACTAAATCGCAGGTGCGTCAGGTCGCTTGGCTCAATCCCATGCCCCGTAGTCGCTGGCAAGAAACCACAGCCCAAGAAATTGCTCGTTTTGTCCCCATGTTCGAGGTTAGCCGTCAAGGTTTAGATCGAGCTATTGATGTCCTGCGCGGACGTTCTAATTCTGTTGAACATTTAGGTTAGGTTAAATGATTCAGTCTCCAGTAAAATTTTCTCCAAACAATTCTGAGGAAGCACGAAAGCGGATCTCCTCTTTTTACAATCGATACGGCGAGGCGCATCTCCAACTGGCTTACCACGCTGCCGTTCCCCTAGCTCTTACTCCTAACTTACTCTACAGTTTGTGGGCTGAATTTCAGTGGGATATTAACCGCGTTAACCTTAATATTCCCTGGATAGCAACTACAGATTTATTATTCTCATGTCTTTGTGATGAGGTGGGATACGAACTTTATGAAATGAATGAAGAGGTACGTCAAGAACTACTATGGCAATTCAAACAAGATTCACGCTTTAGTAGCCGTCGTATTCAAGAAGTTTCCAACTTTCTAATCACCTACGTCCAACCCCAACTAAATAGCCTCAATATTGATACCAGTGACTTTGCCAAGGCTCAAAGATGGACGGCATTAACTTATATCGACCCCAAGCAAGCATCTCGCGAATTAGCTTCGACCTTAGCCAATCTCAGCGCGGAAGATGTTCCAGAATGGATTCGTCTTACTTCGGTTGTAGAAACTTTTGGCGCAGAATTAGCAGAATTGTCCGATTATAAATCTTTGTTGCGTTATGCCCGTGGCATGAGGGATTTTTCTCAAGGAGATACAAAAGCTGCTGCCAAGCTAATGGCTACTGTCCTCAATGAAAATAATCAAATTAAAGTAGCTGGTGTTAATTTACCAATTCCCAAACAAATTAGAGCTAATTTTTCCCGACTTTCTCTTGCTGCTAATTTACTAAAAAGATATCGACAGCTAATTGGAACAACACTCATAGTTATTGCTCTTGTGGCTTCATTAATGTACTTCTTAGCTAATCGACCTAAAATTGTTCGCCCTCCTGGCTCAATCGATGAGGTAGCAGTAGGTTCGCCAGCTACTCATCCACTGTATCAAACTTCTCGTGTTTTTAATGTGAATGAGCTAAAGGATGTAAGTCCTAATGATTGGTTTTACGAGTCTCTTCGGAGTTTAACTGACCGTTATGGAATAATTTATCCTTATGACGATATGACATTTCGTCCTAACAAAGCTATCACAAAAGCTGAACTGATTGATTTACAGGCTCACGCATTCAACGAAATATATAGGATAATACCAAGACCAAGACCTGATGCAGTTCTCAAAGAAGAAAACTCTTCTTGTTTCCCTAATAAAGAACTCACTCTTAATCAATTTACTGTACCTCAAGATGTTAATTCTAATGATTGGTATTACGATTCTTACAAAACCATAGCTTGGATAACACGTAATGATTATTTAGCTCCTAGTGGTTTATTTCGCGGAGAAGAAGCAGTAACTAGAGGTGAAATGATAGTTTTTTTTAATCAATATCTCAATGGATTAGAACGCATTATTGCTAGTAGAATTCTAATTCCCAATTCAAATTCACAAGGTTCATACAATTTTACTAGTCCAAATCAGGTAAGGGATATCTCTCCGACTGATTATTATTACGAAGATTTCAGAAATCTTATAGGAAAATTTGGAACTTTAACTGGGTTTCCAAATCAAACCATTAGAGCTAATCAGGCTGCTAGTCGTGCAGATATTGCGGCGCTTATGAATCGCTCTCTAAATCAATTAGAGAGATTGATTACAACGTGTCCGTAAGAACTTATCCCACTTTATCCCGAGCTTAACTCAGATCACGGTAAAAACCCTAAACAATAACCGATAACAGGTATTAGAACTCGATAACTAATACCAGCCGATGTTTGCCAGGAAAGAAAAGCCATTACCAGTAGCCGTACTCAAACCAGAAACCACCAAAAATACCTCATCAACGGAAGATGCAGGTATTCATTTGGGAGAAGGTTATTACTGGAATCCCGAAGACTTACCCAACGGGCATATCGTGGCTATTGGTGCATCGGGTAGTGGTAAAACTCAGACACTCAAGGCGATCGCTATTTTCTGAATTTTACTGTATCGGTGTGTCGGCTATTCTTATCGGATACTATCGGCACTTATCGTATAAAAGCCATTGTATCATTAGCGATTCGCTTCTTGATTCTAAAAATCAATATCTTGCCATTCTTTTGCTTCAGTAAAGCAACTGAGGTGTTTGACATTGGTTGTGGCAATAACAACATATCTGCCTGGAGATTTTTCTACTAGCAGTTGGTACTGAGCGCAAATAATGACATCAGCATCAAGACTCAGATCGTCGGCAGTTGGCAATCCTTTATTTCTAGCTTCCGCCCATAATTCAGCTTTAGCAGTTTCTTTTAAGAGATTTCTGGATATCTTGATATTCTTGTACTTCTTCTTCTGTAGTAGGTTTGCTATTTTTCTGTTGCTGCCATTGTTTGACTAATTTCATCAATGGTTGATTTTTTTTTAGTTGTGCTTCTTTATCCCAATGTTGATTAGCATGGAAGTTATGGGAATCGAGTTGCAGTTCGAGTTTTTGACTGATGAATTCAGCATCATTAGTATCAAGATCGATACTTTGATTTAGTCCATCTAAGCTTAATTGATATTTTTTTTCTGTTGAATTATTATCCTCTAATAAAGCAACAAAACGGGATAAATCTATTAATTTGCCACTTGGTAATTTAATTGTAGAAGTCATATTAAAATCTCTTAACTATTTGAAGTTATCTAATATCTATTTTAAGCTTTCACAATAGCAATTTATTGCTGTAAAACATTAGTATTTCTAACTTAACCTTCTAGTTCAAAAGGCTTCTAAAGCAATAGTACTCCAAATCTCAAAGCGGGGTTATTCTTCCAGCGATCGCCTACGTGAGCAGAGATAGCTGTAGTCCTAGCTTAAATCCGAACCAGTCCTCAATGCCAATGTTCCTGCGGTATGGCGTAAACTATGGGCGGAGAGGGTTCTACCAGGAGTATGTTTGAGGTCGGTGGCATGAAGATATCTATCAACTACGGCTAGTGTGAATTAAATTTTAGTAAATTGAGGAAGATTGAAAAGTTAAAACGTCAATACCAAAGTGATGGCGCAAGAAAAGCCTTAAAGTATGGGATGTTATTTTAATCGCCATATGAGTAGCCAAACCTTCAACAGTATTATTGAGTAACCGTTTTGGATTGCGACCAGTATTCTGTATTTCGTGGAAAACTCCTTTAGATATAACTATATGAAAAGAGCTATTTACCGTATTTTAGATGCCAATCTCGATCGCGCCAGAGAAGGATTAAGAATAATTGAGGAGTGGTGTCGCTTGGGCTTAAATCACCAGCCATTAGCCGAAGAATGTAAACAAATCCGCCAAGAATTAGCACAGTGGCATAGTTGGGAGTTGCGACAGGCAAGGGATACCCCTGGAGATGTGGGACGAGCTCTCTCTCATCCTCAAGAAGAAGTGCGGGAAAGCATTGAACATTTACTTCAAGCTAACTTGTGCCGTGCCCAAGAAGCTTTGCGAGTACTGGAAGAATACAGCAAACTCTACGAACCCAACATGGCAACAGCCTGCAAAAAGCTCCGCTATCGTGTTTACACCATTGAAAGCAGTCTGCTTAACAATTATCGGCATCAGCAGCTACAAAACGCACCCCTATATTTAGTAACTTCTCCTGAACCAGAAATTCTTAAGATAGTAGAAGCAGCACTGAAAGGTGGTTTAACTCTGGTGCAGTATCGGGACAAGGAAGGTCAAGATAGCGATCGCTTAGAAAAAGCTCATCAGCTATGTCAACTATGTCATCGTTACAATGCTCTATTTATCGTTAATGACCGAGTAGATATTGCCCTGGCGGTAGATGCGGACGGAGTACATTTAGGACAACATGATGCCCCAGTCGCTTTTGCTCGGGAAATCTTAGGCAATCATAAAATTGTTGGTCGTTCTACGACGAACAAACAGGAATTAAATAAAGCGATCGCTGAGAGCGCGGACTATGTAGGAGTAGGTCCTTTTTACGAGACTCCCACTAAACCGGGTAAAGCAGCAGCAGGAAGAGAATATATCGATTATGTAAAAGCTAAATGTCCCGTTCCCTGGTTCGCCATTGGCGGAATCGATCTCCACAATCTTAATGAAGTTCTAACTACAGGGGTACAGAGAGTAGCAGTGGTTCGCGCTATCATGCAAGCAGAGCAACCAACTCAAGTTACCCGCCAATTCTTATCTCAATTA
>JASJDF010000130.1 GCA_030065715.1 Xenococcaceae cyanobacterium MO_188.B19
GCAATTTCTAATCTTTAATCTATATTTAAGGTGGGCAATGCTCACCTAGTTCAATAAATCAAGATGAATACTGCTAATTTACAGACAAAAGATAGTACTTTTTTAAAAGTGTTAGTAAATAGTTTAAGCATAGAAAAACAAGACGAAATTTATCTAGCTACAGGGGTGTCTTGGAACAAATATTTAGAAATTATTCAACAATTTACTGATAGCTCCCATTATAAAATATCTTATTTGGAAGGAACACTTCAAATAATGTCACCTGGAAGAAATCATGAAATAATTAAAGAATATATGAGTGGTTTACTAGAAGCTTATTTCCAAGAATTAGAAATAGATTATTATCCCTTGGGTTCTACTACCTTTAGAAATCTTAAGAGCCAAGCAGGAAAAGAACCAGACTGTTGTTATTGCTTAGAAACAAATAAAGAATTTCCCGATTTGGCAATAGAAATTATATTTTCTAGTGGTGGAATTGATATTTTAGAAATATACCAACGGTTGCAAATAAAAGAAGTTTGGCTATGGCAAAATAAGCAACTAAAAATATATTGTTTAGATAATAATCAATATACTCAAGTAACATCTAGCCAAATTTTACCAGATTTAGATATTCAACTTTTAATCAAGTATATTTCCAAATCAAATATTAGATTAGCTATCAAAGAATTTAGACAAGAATTACAAAAATAATTCAAGTGTATTGTTGTAAATAATAATATTATTCCAGAATCTAAAATTTTTGCTCCCATGTATCAATTAATTTTGGAAAGTTACTTAAAATTTATTTATTATTTTCTGATCCAAAGATATATTTGGTAAAATAAAACACAAACTATTAACCAAACAAAATATAGAAAAGTAATAGCAATTAAGGCAAAAGGGCTAAATGCCATACGAAATAAAAATTCTTGTACAGTACATGGATCGGGGGGAATATCTGTTGGTGCTGCTGGACACATACCCGTTTTATATACTTCCAAAGTATCTGGAAAAATAATTATTAGCCACCAAATAAGTGGAATAATAATAAAGATACATAAAAGTACAATAATTTTTTTTATATTCATTTATATTTTTAAAATTATTAGCAATATTTTGTTTCTATAGTTTGGTAATATCTAAACAAAGATAAAATATTTCAGAAAAAAGTTATTTGTTTACTATTATCAAAATTATACTAATATGATCAAGTAACTATTTTAATCTTATCAAGCAAATTTAGATCCAACATACATAACTAGATAAATCTCGATGTTATGCGATCGCAGAATAAATATAACAAAATATACGACTTATAACTTGTAATTTTATCTATCCCTGAAATTCTAATTAAGTAAATTCATTAATCATGTTTTTCAAGAAAATAAAAAGATTATTGAAGTTAAGTTTAATAGGTATTTTAATTGCAATAATCTTAAACCTATTAACTATTGCGCCATCCCATAAACCACAATCAAATAATTTAATTAAGGGAGTTTGGTTGACTCATGTAGGAAATTCTTTCTTGATTTATACAACAACAATAGATAATGTATTTCATCGACTATCAACTCTAAATTTTAATCGCATTTATATATCAGTTTATAATAAAGGAATAGTTATTTATCCTAGTAAATATGGAAAAAGAAATTATTTAATATCGTTACCAGGAACAGATCCATTAAGTTCAGCAATCAACGAAGGAAAACGACAAGGATTAAAAATTTATGCTTGGTATGAATATGGAATGATGCTAAGTAAATACGATCCACTGGTTCAAAAACATCCTGATTGGCTCTTGACAACTAGTGATGGTAGACAATTAATTAATGACAATTTTTGGTTAAATCCTAGCCATCCTGAAGTAGAGCAATATTTGATTAATTTATTAACAGAAGTAGCTAAAAAATATCCTGGTTTAGAAGGTATACAATTAGACGACCATTGGGCAATTCCCAGAGCCTTTGGTAATAAACAATTAGCCATGACTAATTTAACCCAAAAAGTAGTTAGGGCAGTAAGAAAGGTAAATGATAAGCTGATTATTTCAGTTTCTCCTAATCCTTACTATTTTTCTCTAGAAAAATATAATCAAGACTGGATAAAATGGGTACAAGAAAAATTAGTAGATGAAATTGTTATTCAGATTTATCGAGGAAAAGCAACAGAAGTAGCAAACAGTATTAATTCATCAGGCATAAAAACTGTGAGCAGATATATTCCAGTGGGAATAGGAATCTATACAGGAAATCTTCGCAAAAGAAAACCTTTATCAGAAATTGCCAAACAAATTT
Organism: Xenococcaceae cyanobacterium MO_188.B19; assembly: GCA_030065715.1. Taxonomy (GTDB): domain Bacteria; phylum Cyanobacteriota; class Cyanobacteriia; order Cyanobacteriales; family Xenococcaceae; genus JASJCP01. Next base: position 2,277 of record JASJDF010000130.1, read on the forward strand.
CAGTAGTTAAGCAATATAATTATGGATATTCCTTATTTTGTTGGGAATATTTATTTACTCCTCTCCACAATAGTTCCCAACAAGACAGAAAAGCTATTTTTAGTAAATTATAGTAACATAAATAGAATTAATTACATATTTGGGTTATTCTACTTGCTCTTGCCTATTCTCTATTTCAATTGGAAAATTGATTTTTCCCCACTGGTTAACTCTAATTAAAAATGTTAAGTAATTATTTATCATGATTTTTAGACAATTATTTGACCGTGAATCTAGTACCTACACTTACCTCATAGATGATCCTGAAACTCAAGAAGCAATTTTAGTCGATCCTGTAATAGAACAATTATCTAGAGACATTCAATTATTAAAAGAATTAAGCTTAACCTTGAAATTTTGCTTAGAAACCCATATTCATGCTGACCATATTACAGCAACAGGGAAATTAAGAGAAATAACTGGTTGTCAAGGAATTGTTCCTAATAATGCTGATATTGAATGTGCAGATATTTTTATTAAAGATGGGGAAATAATTAATCTAGGAAAAATAACTATTAAAGCGATAGAAACTAATGGACATACTGATAGTCATATGTCTTATTTAGTAAATGATAGTTTAGTTTTAACAGGGGATGCTTTATTTATTCGTGGTTGTGGCAGAACGGATTTTCAAAGTGGTAATCCTGGCACACTTTATGATTCTGTTACTCAAAAACTTTTTACTTTACCAGATAAAACTTTAGTTTATCCCGCACACGATTATAAAGGTCATACCGTCTCTACTATTGGTGAAGAAAAACAATGGAATCCTAGATTCAAAAAAGATCGATCTAGTTTTATTCAATTTATGAATAGTCTTAATCTTCCTAATCCTAAGAAGATGATGGAGGCTGTTCCTGCTAATGAAAGATGTGGTAGTCTATCATAAACTTATCTAAAAAAGTTTGAACAGTATCGATTGCAATATAAATTAATGGTCAATCGAAAAATAAAATTAACAATCAGTAAAATGCGGTCTGCGAAGCAGGCACAGAGTGATCGCGATTATAGTTAATAATAACCACAAACTAGGCTCAGGAACAGCAGAAACTTCAAAAGGATTAAAAGGTTTATCTAGCTGTTCTACTCCTGTTTCTACTTCCCTATCAAAGCGGTCAGTTCTAGCTTCAGCTTTCTTTAATAGCTCCCTTTGTTCGTCATTAACTAAAACTATCATCGAGGAATAGGGAGTAACGATGTCATAATTTTTAGCAACTTGATGAATAGCATCTAATTCTGCTAGGGATAACTGGTTGTTACCTTGTTTACTCAAGTTATAAACTAATTGACGAGCTGCAAGAGGTTCAATACTATACCATGCTTTTTTTAACCTATAATTTTCTCTAATACTATTTTCTTCACTCAGTAATGCTTTATTGTCAAGAACTACTCTCCAAAGCAGTTAAAATTGCGGTCACTATTCAATTCTTGTGTTTAAGTTCGACATATTGTCTGGCTCAGACTGAGAGAGAAATTCAACCAGGACAATGGGATATCCATAGAGAAAGCCAACTGTTTGATCTAGGCACAACTTTTGCTTTTAACAAAATGAGTTACTCTCAAAATTCTAATCTGAGAGTGAACCACAATACTACTCATCATACTCAAACACCAAGGCAACTCCAAGAAAAAACTAATCTGTTGCAGGAAATTTTGGTTCGTGTTAATCAAATTGACGACCCCTATTTTAAAACTTTGCCTTTGATTGATATCGCTGAAAGTTATCAACAACTTAATCAGACTGATAGAGGAACATCATTGCTCAAAGAAGCTCTCTTTACTGCCAACGAAATTGGTAATATCCAATATAAGGCTTGGATTATGAGTAGAATTGCCGAAGCTTATGGTCAACTTAATCATCCTGAAAAGGGGATGATTTTATTGGAACAAGCTCTCTCTAGCGTTAATCAAATTGAGTCTGCCTATACCAAAGTTGTGTTTCTTGGTCAGTTAGGAAAAGTCTATGGCGAACTTAATCATCCTAAAAAAGCTATCATTTTGTTGCAAGAAGCCATACGCACTGTTCATAAAATTGAGAGCGTTGATTATAAGGCTGAGGCTTTAAAGATAATTGTGGAAGGAATTAGGGGAATTGAGCAGCCTGAAGCTAGAATAACCTTGTTAGAAGAAGTCTTATCTGGTACTAATCAGATTTATTCTTTACCTGATCGAGAAATAATTTTAAACGCCATTATTAGATCTATTGGAGAACTCCACAAATCTCAAGTAGGAATTACCTTATTACAAAAAACTCTTAGTGCTGCTAATCGGATTCACTCTTCCTTAAACAAAACTCTGACCTTAATTACAATCGCTAATATACATGTAGCACTCAATCAACAGCAACAAGCGATTATCGCCTTACAAGAAGCTTTTAGCAACGCCCAAGACATTGATTCTTCCCGTTTAAAACCTCTAGTTTTGAGTGAAATAGCAGAAGTTTATGGCAAACTGAATCAACCTCAAACAGGTATCATAATTTTACAAGAAGCTCTTAGCAACGCTCGTCAAATTAGTTCCTCAAATTTGAAACCTTTGGCTTTGAGTGAAATAGCAGAGGTTTATGGCAAATTGAACCAGCCTGAAACAGGAATTTCCCTATTACAACAAGCGTCGGATACTCATAATGAAAATAAACTTGATTCTTCTTCTGTCAGTGAGGAAGAACTAAGTGGTAGTAGTAAGTTAAAACCAATGATTGCGATCGCAAAAGTTTATGGTAGACTCCAGAAGCCTCAAAAAGCTGTCACATTATTACAAGAATTACTATACCGAGTCAACGAAATCCATGATACTGCTGATAAAGCTCATTTTTTAGGTGAAATAGCGAAAGCTGTGACCGAAATTAAGTAAAATAGTTATTAGTCCTAAAGGATTCCTAATCCTAACCCTAAAGGGTATATGCGTCCTAAAGGATACACCTTCGGATAAAGCGGTATCCTTTAGGACACCTTCGGATATTATCAGTTTAATTTAACTTCTCACCTTACTATTTACTGTTCTAGCTTTTACCGTAGCTAACATTTGTCCCAGAAATGGTAAACCAATAATTGCTGGTAAAAAATAACGGGATGTGCAAAGTAACCCTAATGCAGCTCCAACGGTTGCACTAAGATAAGGTTCATAGAAGAAGATTAAAGCAGCATCACGGGTGCCAATTCCCGCAAAAGTTAGAGGTAATAATCCAGCTAAGATAGATAGGGGAGAAAGAGCTAGACTAGCTACAAAAGGAGTCGAAGCTTTGAGGGCGATAATAAATAACCAAATTTGTAACAAGTGTAAAAACCAAATAAAAATCGAAGTGGTAGCAATCAGAGTTAGCTGTTTAGTATCTCCCCAAAAATAATCGTGCATTTCTCCCCAAGAATTTTGCATTTGGTGGAGTTTTTTACTAATGCCTTTTGGTGTTATTTTACTGGTCAAATTAAAAAATAAATTGGCAATTTTGCGATCGCTCAATAAGACAATCCCTAACACCAATCCACCAATAATTCCTGCTGTCATCAGCCAGAAGAAACCATCCTTGTTGGGATAAATGATTAATCCCAAAGCACACCACAACAGAAGAGAAAGCATATCACAAGCTTTTTCAAAAATGACAATCGATAAAGATAATGTGCCACTAACACCATCTTTTTCCTGCATAAAATAGGCTTTGGCAATGTCTCCCATTTTGGAAGGCAAAATCATGTTAAGCACGCTAGAACCTAAAATGAGGCGGTTAGCTTCTACAAAACTTAAATTAGTCCCATGAGGCATTAGCTGTTGTAATCGCCAAGAAGTAAATAATACTAAAGGTATTACCATTCCTAGACTAAGGGTCATCCACAAAGGATCGCAGGTTTGAAAGACTTTGATTAATTCTGTAATTTCAATCTGGGAATAAAGATAAAGTAAGATAGCAACACTTACAACTAGGGAAATAAATCTTTTTAGGTTCATTGATTAATTAGCAAAAGCTTGAACTAATTGGGCTAAATGTGCTTTGGTATGGGTTGCCATTACGGATAAACGAATGCGACTAGTAGGGACAGTGGGAGGGCGAATTGCAGGGGCAAAAATTCCAGCTTGTTGCAGTGTCTCAGATTGATTTAAAGCAGCTTGAGGACTATCTAAGCCTAGGCAAATAATAGATGATTTTGAAGGCAAAAGGTTTTTTGAGGATAATTTTTCTAATAGATAGTTGATATTTTGCCAAAGTCGTTTAATTCTTTCTGGTTCTTTCCTGATTATTTCAACGGCTTTAAGCGCAGCAGCAGTATCACCAGGAGATAACCCAGTAGTGTAAATCCAAGTAGCAGCACGATTTTTCAAAAAATCAATTAGTTCTCTACTTCCTGCAACATAACCCCCCAAACTCCCTAAGGCTTTACTGAGAGTTCCTATTTGAATCAAGGGATAATTATTACAGTGAAAATATTCTACACAACCAGCACCAGTATCACCTAATACTCCTGTAGCGTGTGCCTCATCCACGAGCGTCATGCAGTTAAACTCCTCCGCAACAGATAATAACTCTGGTAGAGGACAAATATCCCCATCCATACTAAAAACAGTATCAGTAATAATTAAACAACGACGATATTGATTACGATTTTGATGCAGTTTTTTCCGTAAATCTGCAATATTGCAGTGTAAATATTCAATAATCTTGGCATTACTTAAGTTTGCGCCATTTTTCAAACTAGAGTGATTATATTGGTCTGATAAAATTAAATCCTTTTGTCCCACCAGAGCCGTAATTGTTCCCAAATTTGCCAGATAACCAGAACTAAAGACTAAAGCAGCTTCCGTATCTTTCCAATTTGCGATCGCAGTTTCCAGGTTATGATGTAATTCTCGATGTCCACTCAACAGACGAGAACCAGTACTTCCTGTTCCATATGTTTCAATAGCTTTAATAGCTGCGCTAATTATTCTTTCATCTCCAGCCAAGCCTAAATAATCATTACTAGCAAAATTAACTAATTTTCTTCCTTCTAACTCTATTACCGCCCCAGGAAGAGAATTAACTGTCTTTACCTGACGATACCAATTAGCACGATGAATCGTCCCCAAAGACTTTTGCAACCAGCCATAAGGATTAAATGAACTAATGTGCATAAAGAGACAACTGATAACTGCTTAACTAGTGTACAGACGTAGCATGCTACGTCTGCTACTAACAAATTACATATTTTTCTGATATTCTTCCAACAAATCCAACAAATTTACCTGACACTGCATTGGTAACAAATCTAGTAGGGGTAAAGTTTTCTTCCCCCCACCGAGTTTAACGGGTATTCCTTGCAAAATTGCGATTACCGCATCTTCCCCTAATTCATTATCTTCCAATAAAGGATAGAGCTTTTCTGCTAAGGTTGTGTGTAAATGAGCCTCTGTTAGATATAGATGCCACTTTGCCACATCAATATAAATATTTTCGCCAATTTCAGCTGCTAAAGCTTCGATTTCTTGAGTACTAGCCATTGGATTCTACGGGTGAATAATCTGCGATCGCTGCAATGTATAAAAGATGTAGTAATAAAATTCCTAACCAAATACCTGTAAACCAAATTAACCAACCCCAATTTGCTGATTTAAAAATATCCACAAACCACAAACCAGAATTGGTAGCAGAAAATAGCCCAACATGAACAGCAAAATTTATGCGATCTTCTAAACGGCGGTAGGCTGGGTCTTTACGGTCTGGTTTACGGGGCCAACGAGGGGGCATAAATAAATATAGCTACTAAAAATAATTTCTCTAATCATAGTAAGCCTAAGCCCCAACCATTGCAATAGACTTCTTGCTTTTGAATAAGAAAAAACCCACTACCTAATTTTTATTCAAAAAATAATCTCCTGATTTTCCACCTGTTTTACTAATCAGACGAATACCTATAATTTCCATTGATTTTTCTAGGGCTTTTGCCATATCGTAAAGAGTCAAAGCAGCAACAGCAACTGCCGTTAAAGCCTCCATTTCGACCCCAGTTTCAGCTTTAGTAATTACAGTTCCTCGAATCACGTATCCTGGAAGTTCAGGATCAGGAATGATATTCACTTCAATCTTGTGAAGTGGCAAAGGATGGCACAACGGGATAAGGGTTGCTGTTTGTTTGGCTGCCATAATTCCCGCGAGTTTTGCTGTACCTACAACATCTCCTTTGGGGGCATTTCCTTGTTCAATAATATTTAAAGTCTTTGGGGACATTTTGATCTTGGCTTCAGCAACTCCTTGGCGACGAGTTACAGTTTTAGCTGAAACATCGACCATTTGAGCCTCCCCTTGGGCATTGAGATGGGATAGAGATTTTTTTTCTTGCATAATAGTTTTTATTATGCTATATTGATAAACCGTTGAGCAAATACAAAAATAACTCAATCAAGGGCGTGTAGCTCAGTGGACTAGAGCACGTGGCTACGGACTACGGTGTCAGGGGTTCGAATCCCTTCTCGCCCGTTCTAATAGTAAGGGGTTTGGCAAAAGGGCTGCGAGGGCATTCTAACCCTCTCCCTCTTGTCCATATCCTCGCTAATCTATCAAATTTATCTTACTCTTGCTCACTTCTCCATTATTCCCACACACTTAAACGGGTAGTAAATGGGGTTTATCAAGTCTTGATGTAAAAGTAAAAAATGAGTAAAGCCTTATCGCTACACTAAAAGGGTAATCATGTCAACCCCATAGTTCAAAATTTTTTCTATCTATACTCCAATAAAACAATAAAAAATAAAACAATAAAAAAAGTCTCGTATAAAGAGATTTGGGAAACAGAGGTGATGCGATCGCTATAATAAAAAAGTTGTATTCTGTTACAGAAAAAACAATTTTTTTAGTGGTTAATTATGAATAAAAAATTTTTTGTTGTTTTGGAAGGAATAGATGGCTCTGGTACGTCTACTCAATCAGAACTATTGAAAAAATATTTTCTTTCTGAAGGAGAAAAAGCAGTTATTAGTCCCGAACCTTCTAGTGGGATTATTGGCAATTTAATTAGACAAGCTTTAAAAAAAAGAATTCTATTTACAGAAAATACTGACTTATTTGATGAGCAAATGGCATATCTTTTCGCCAGCGATCGCCATGACCATTTATACAATGATACAGATGGGGTTTTTAAACTCATGAAAGATGGTTTTCATGTAATTAGTACCCGATATTATTTTTCTTCCCTGGCTTATAATTGTCACACTCCAGAACAATTTGATTTTGTCAGTAAATTAAATCATAAATTTCCTAATCCTGATTTAGTAATTTATCTCGATCTTCCCGTAGAAATATCTTTAGCTAGAATTCAGGGGAGATCGCTAAAAGAAGTTTATGAAACCAAACACAAATTAACTAAAGTCAGAGAAAATTATCAAAAAATATTTAGTCAATATTCTGATAAATTATTGATTTTAGATGCTACAAAAAGTAAGGAGACTATTCACAATAAAATTAGAGAATTTATTGAAAAACTTTAATTTTAATTTGATCGCGATCTAGAAATATAGTTGTTGTCACTATTAATGAGATAAAATCTACAATCCTAATTTTTTTGATTGAGTTTATCTTTAGAATCTGAGTCGGACTATAGAAGATAATTTTTATTTCTTAATTGATAATTTTGAATTGATTACTTGGCTTTAACTTCAATAATTTCTGTATCTCCAATTAAATTACCCTGATACATTAACCCTTGATGAGAGTTGGTGGTCAACTCAACTTTAACTTCATTACGCCCTGGAGGTAAATTCCCTAAATAATACCAGTTACCATAAATCCGAGTAATTTTTTTGTCATTAATATATAAATGAGCATGTCCTTTATTAAGTTCATTTTCCTGATTTACCATTTCAGCTACAAATTCAAAATTATTCAACTTGATTTGTAAATTCCAACCCTTCATACTGTCTTCATGAACAACCAAGTCTACACTAGGCACAGGTTGGCTATTGGAAATCATAACAGCTTCATGATCGTGATGAGAATGAGCATGGTCTCCTTTGATTTGTGCTTGAGCATTTACAGAAATAGCAGCCAAACTAATTAGTAAAGAAATTAGCAACGGTTTTTTCATTGTTAATTAGTAATGAATAAGTATTAAATCTACCTTATTATCACTGCAATTAATAATATAAAGCAAAAGACAGCTTGTCGTAGTCTCACATCTTAATACTTAAAAGCTTCTCTAACAGTTTATTGTAATTTGATGATTAGAGGATATTCTGATTTTTGTCAGTAATATTTAATTTAACATTTTCTATAGATTCTTCTTAAGTATTATTTAACTGAAGTTATCCCAATATTTCAATAAACTACTAGGTAGGTAAAACGTTATCTACTCTATTAATTAACTTGTTTGTTTTGGAGTAAGAATATGAATAGATTTAGCCAACAACTCTTGATTTCTGGCAATAGCTTTGCTGTAATTATTTCGGCTGTCGTGATGAGTTTGTTAGGAATTGAAGTAGTAAAAGCACAGCCTGAACCATCATGCTTCATGATTAATCCTGCTGGACAAGTGTTAGATTTAACCACTATCTGCGATCAAAAACCTAGGCGTCAATTGAACTATAGTACAGAGACTAATAATTCTCTCAATAGTGCTTTCATTCCCAATGGAACAGAAATTCCTAATCCTCCAGTACCAAGAGTGTATTTTGTTGGTAATGGGAACACTCCTTTTACTCTAGGTACTTCTAGCACAACTTATTATTCTAGCGATCGCCCTGCCTATGTAAGAAGATACCAAGAAACCCAAAGATTTAGCAATCGAGATGATGCTAGAAATTCTTTACTGGGAATAGGCGTAGATCCTACCAGAAGTAATTTTTCTGGTAGAACTCCATTTATTATTTATCGATATCAAAAATAGGGGGTTGGGCAAGAAATTTCCCTCCATAAGATTGTCAACGAGGTAAATTCCATCCCACGTAACCCATCACGCTATCTCTTCCTGGGTTGTTTTCATAGATATCCCCATTGGATATATGATGCCAGCGTATTCCCAAAAATAACCTTTGATCATTTGCCAGGCGGATGGTTGTACCGCCTCCTACCTGGGGAGTAAAGTTTAAACTAGAACCACTACTAGGAACATCATTAGTTGTGCCTAAAATACCCACCCCTCCATCAACAAACACGGACCAATTTTGGGCGCGATAGAAGTGCCATCGCATTAAAAAAGCTAAATTTAGTCCCACTGCATCATCATCAGTCTGAAAAAAAGACATCTTATTTAATTCAAGATTAATGCTGTGTCCATTGATAAAAAACTCGGAAATTCCAGCACCACCAAGAAAAAAAGGACTTCCTAATTCTTCATTGATTCCGATCGCAGTTGCTCCTTGAATATACCAACGTTTACTACCTTTTTTACCAAATTCAGGCTTATCTTTCTTTTCTTTTGTTTCTTCCTGAATTGACGGTAGCTCGTCGTTGGAGACTATTGGTGTATTAGGAGATTTCCCAGGAGATTCCCCATCTTCTACTTTGGTATCTAATCCTTCTGTTGACTCAATGGGTTGAGCTTGAGCTATTGGGAAAAACGACAGCATCACCCAAAGTCCCAATAATAAGCGTAAATTCGGCAACTTTTCTGGGAATTTGAGGGATGTTTTCCACTGATTGTTCATAGTTCATGGGATAGATTGAGCATACTGGTTTATTGTATTCTGTCCCTCTAAAACTGAACCATCAGGTTTTTCTAAGATAAATCCTGCATCTTGAATCATTTGCA
>JASJDF010000131.1 GCA_030065715.1 Xenococcaceae cyanobacterium MO_188.B19
ACTTTCGGGACGTAACGCTTTTCGTAGTCGTCTTAGAGAATTGGGGTTTGAACTTTCAGAAACTGAACTCAATAAAGCTTTTGTTCGTTTCAAGGAAGTTGCAGATAAAAAGAAAGAAATTACCGACTGGGATATTGAAGCCATTGTTAACGATGAAATTCGCCAACCTCCTGAAATATTCCGCCTAGAACTAGTACAAGTATCTTGTGGAGACAAGTCTTGTCCTACTGCTACAGTGACTGTACGCACCCCCGAAGGACAGGAATTAACTGATGCTGCTACAGGTACAGGACCAGTAGATGCTATTTACAAAGCTATCAACCGTGTAGTTAATATTCCCAATGAGTTGATTGAGTTTTCAGTTCAGTCTGTTACTGCGGGAATAGACGCTATTGGAGAAGTTACAATTCGCTTACGCTACGATAATAAAGTTTATTCTGGTCATGCAGCTAATACTGACATTATCGTTGCTTCTGCTCGTGCTTATCTAAAAGCTTTAAATCGTCTTTATTCTGCATTGGAAGGGACTAAAATTCCAGAATCTACAGTGAAAAACTGACATTAAACTCCAAAATCTATTAGTATTCAAATAGACTAAAAAAAACTTTCAAATCCTTCTCTTAACTAGTTCTTATTCCCTAAAACTAGACTAAGGCTCTTATTATTTTTGAGCCTAGGTGATGTTTTAAATTTAAGCAGCCCATCTAGCTAAGTTGTTGAGAGCTGGGATAAGGGGAGATAACAAAAATATGTTGCAACTAGATAGCAAAATTCCAGACCCAAAAATTTTTCCAGTATTGAATTTACCTGTTCACTTACTGGAAGATTATGCTTCTTGGTTACATAGTCGGCTGGAGCACAAGCTTGGCACTCACGTAGTCACTCTGAATGCGGAAATGGCAATTTTAGCCAAGCAAACTCCTGATTTCGCTGATATAATCCGTAAAGCTGAGTTAGTCATACCCGATGGCGCAGGGGTTATCTTGTATATGCGATTGAGAGGGTTAAAGCATAAACGTTGTCCTGGAATCGAGTTAGCAGAGACGCTTTTAGAATCTTTGGGTCGAGCTACAGAGTCCTATTCTGTATGTTTTTATGGAGGAACTCCTGGTACTGCGGTTGAAGCAGCTAATTTGTGGCAAAATAAGATTCCCTCACTTTCAATTCTGGCTCAACATGGCTACTTGTCAGAAACAAATCAGCAATCATGGAAAAATATCCTAAAACAAGAGCAACCCCAACTAATCTTTGTGGGTTTAGGAGTGCCTCGTCAAGAATTATGGATTCAACAAAACCGTCATTTATGTCCTAACTCAATTTGGATTGGAGTTGGTGGGAGTTTGGATATTTGGGCAGGGAAGAAAACCCGCGCCCCATCTTTTTTAAGAAATAATAACCTAGAATGGCTTTATCGTCTTTATCAAGAACCGTGGCGTTGGAAGAGAATGTTAGCTTTGCCAAAATTTATGTGGTTGTCTTTATTTAACAGATCTTAGTTCTAGTTATCTCAAGTTATTTCCAATATTTAATTAGTTTTGTGTCACTGCTGACTCTGTTAATGGTACTGAGTAAAAATTGTGGATTTTTTCTCCTTGAATTAAAGGTTCAGATGCTAATTCCTCTAAGCCAATAGATTGTAAGAGTCGTAACCACTCTGCTTGGAGAGACGTTAAATTAGATTCCAATTGTTGAGATTGAGCTAACAGAGATAAGGCGTCATACCAAATACCTTGTTGTTGGAGTAGATTAATTTTTTCCACAAAAGTCGATAGATTAATCTTTTCTTGTAGAGAATGATTAAGTTTTCTGTATTCAATCCATCCTTCTAAAACAATATCTCTAGAACGTTCTCTTGGGTCACAAATCATAGATAAATACCAATGATAATTGCCTTGGAATTTTCCCAACCCTTTTTTTATTTGGTCAGGAATTACCACATTCATAATTCCTGATTTGCCAGTTGTCTGGACAAAAGTTTCGTGGACAAGTTGATCTTTGTTGTTTCTTAAGACAAATTCAATAATCTTCGGTTCTTCGGTTTGAGGAGCATAGAAAAATATTTGAGGGGAGACTGAAGCCGTTGCACTAACAGATTGCTCAGGAACCAGAGCAATAAAATTTTGATCATTAGGGATACAATCCCCCCTACTTCCCCCATCTCTGCGATTTGAGGGTAAGCCTTTATGAACAGTTCTCTGATTTTTTGCTGGTTTTGCCTGAAGTACCCAATAATTACTAAAAAACAACAAATCAAGAGCTAGGGTAATGCCTGTCAGACATACTATTTGGCTGATTTTGCTTTGGGAGATTAGCATATTTCCTCTCTCTATGTATTATTTTTGAAATCTTTTGCTTCATCTAAAATATTAAATTGACGGTCATTCACACATTTCATAGTTTAAGGGAAATTATAACCGTATTTTAGCAAGTTAAATAAAGATAAATTAAATATAAATTATCAGCAATTATACACAAATAATATTGTTTATAATCAATGAATTCCGTGACCATACAGACTCAAGCTATCAGTAAAAATACGAAAAGTCGTCATAAATACGTAATATGTCTAGCAAAGCGATATTGAAAGTTTATGATTTAGTAACCAAAATTAACTTAAGTGCAAAAAAAATCACAAAGAACTACAATTCTTATACTTTTTCCAGTCTAATAGCCAGTATTTTAGTAAGTTTGACGATTATTAGTATCCGACAATTGGGCGGGTTACAATTTCTGGAGGTTTCTACCTATGATTTAATGTTACGAGTTACAAGTCAAAATTATACAGATCCTAGACTTTTACTGGTAGAAATTACGGAAGAAGATATTGAAAATCAAAATCGCTGGCCTATTCCTGATATAGCTATTGCTCAGTTGCTAGAAAAATTAGACCAATATGAACCGAAAGTTATTGGTTTAGATTTATACAAAGATGTAGCTTCTCCTCCTGGAACAAGAGAGTTACGAAGCCAATTGCGAAAGACTAATACTGTGGTCATTGAGCATTTGGGCAGTGGTAATAACCAAGTTCCTGAAATTCCTGCCCCTTATGTTGTTCCAGAGTCTCGTATTGGTTTCAATGATTTGGTTTTGGATATTGATAACGTGATACGTCGTTATCTAGTTTATGCCGAAGTAGAAGACCAAAAGCTTTATTCTTTTTCCCTACGTTTGAGTTTAGCGTATCTTCAAGATCACCCTCTCATAGAACCAAAATCTAAGAATAATGAGTCAGAGCTGACAGTTAGCCCCTATGGAATACATTTGAATAATATTTTTCTCAGACGGCTGGAAGCTAGTTCTGGCGGTTATCAAATGAAACAGGAAGAGGCTTTAGGATTTCAAACTTTAATCAATTATCAATCTCCTGATATTGCTCGCCGAGTAACTTTAACAGAGGTTCTAACAGATCAGATTGACCCAAATTTGGTCAAAGATAAAGTAGTTATTATTGGTACTACCGCACCCAGTATTAAAGATATTTTTCATACTCCCCTACATACTGATGACCCTGATGCTGCACACGAAAGTACCATGCCTGGTGCGGTGATTCATGCTCAAATGGTAAGTCAGCTTTTGAGTTTAGAGTTAGATAATCGGACTCAATTTTGGTTTTGGGCTGAAACCATTGAAAACTTGTGGATTGTGCTTTGGGCAGTAGCAGGAGCGATAGTTGCTTGGTGGTTACGCCATCCTTTAGCGATCGCAGGAGGCTTTATTGTTTCTCTAGGCATACTTTGGGGGATTGGCTTTGGTTTATTTCTAGCTGCTGGGTGGATTCCTGTGGTTCCTCCTTCCCTGAGCTTTATTCTTACTGGTAGTGGAATTGTAGCTTATCGGGCAATCTATGCCATGTTCTATGATTCTTTGACTGATTTACCAAATCGCACCAGATTTACGGAAAAACTTAACCGATTAAAGCGTAGAAACAAAAACCGCTATAGTCTAGGAGTTAACTCCATCACCGTATTTTGTGTTGATATAGACCGATTTCGATTAATCAATGAAGGTTTAGGCTATGAAGTTGGCGATCGCTTATTACAGTGTACAGCTAGAAGTTTACAAAAGTATTTTAACTCTCGGGCTTTAATTGCCAGGGTAGGGGGAGATGAATTTGCGATCGCCGTTCTTGATTTGCCCCACCCCCAAGCAGCGATCAAAATTGCCGATAAACTCCAGCAAGAATTAACCTTACCCTTTTTCCTCCAAGGTAGACAAGCCACAACTACTCTAACAGTAGGAGTAGCTTTTAATTCTTTGGGTATATCCACAAGAAGGAGACAAGGATTAATCCAGTTTCAAGCGGACAATATGTTACGAGCAGCTCAAACAGCAATGTATAAAGCCAAAGCTGAAGGAAAGACTCATTCGGAAGTGTTTACCACTGTAATGCACAAACAAGCTTTAAGTCGTCTCCAACTAGAAGCAGATTTACACCAAGCCATTAAAAATCAAGAGTTTCAATTATACTATCAACCAATTATTTCCCTAAAAACATCTCAATTATCAGGATTTGAGGCATTAATCCGATGGCAGTCTCCTAAAAGAGGTTTGGTTGCTCCTGATGTATTTATTCCTGTTGCCGAAGAAACAGGGATAATCATACCTCTGGGGGAATGGATACTAAACAAAGCTTGTCATCAAATGCATCAGTGGCAACAACAATTTCCCAATTATGCCCCTTTATTTATTAGTGTTAATCTTTCAGGAAGACAATTTGGACAACAGAATTTAGTAGAGACAATTCATTATATTCTCGAAGTAACTAATTTAGCTCCAGAGACTTTAAAACTCGAAATTACTGAAAGTATGGTGATGGACAATGTAGAATCTGCAATTTCTATGTTGCAAAATCTGAAACTGCTGGGAATTAAACTTAGTATGGATGATTTTGGCACAGGATTTTCTTCTTTTAGTTATTTACATCGTTTTCCGATGGATACACTGAAAGTAGACCGTTCCTTTGTCAGTAATATGAGTCGAGCAGCCAAAAACATTGAAATTGTTAGTACCATAGTCATGTTGGCTCACAAGTTAGGGATGGACGTAGTAGCTGAAGGGATTGAAACTGCAGAAGAAAAAGATATACTAAAAGCCTTGAATTGCGAATATGGACAGGGTTATTTTTTCTCTAAACCAATTTCAGCAGCAGCAGTGAGCCAATTATTAACAGAGTTTAGTTTAACTCAAGCTTTTCAGAGTGGAAAAAGCTTAAACAGTTAAAAATTAATAGGAAAATTAAATAATTTTTTCTCTAGACCAAAATAATCAAAAATGCTATTGAAGATATTTAAACACAACATTTAATAAACTTGATTGAGTAAAAGGCTTGATCAGATGGTCTGTCGCCCCTGCCAATCTAGATTTAGTCATATTTAATATTCCTTGTTCTCCTGAAAGCATGATAATTGGTGTATGCTTAAAATCATAGTGATTTCTTAATAAACCACATAATTCATAACCATTAATGTTAGGCATTTCTGCATCTAACAAGATTAATTCTGGTTTGAATTCTATTAATTCTGCAAAAGCATTCATCGGCTCTTTGATGAAAGAAATATTGAAGATTTTGCGATCAAGGAAATTTTTGAGTTGTTCATGGATATTTAAATTATCATCTACACAAGCAAGTTTCCACTGCTTTTCTAAAGCATAAATTGTTTCTTTACTATCTGAATTAACTTTCCTTGAAGTTTTTTCAGAGGATTTTTCTATTTCGGAATCTATATTTTTAAATAAATCTTCGACACTAACATCTTCAAATAAATTCTGAGTTTTAGGTAAAATGGGAAGCTTATCGAAAGGAGGTTTGCGACTTCTAACTAAAACAGTATTATTAATAATTGAAGAATGAAGAATTTTAGCTACTATTAGTTCATCTTGATCTATTAAAGCACTAATTTGACGAAAATTTAAGCCTTTCAGCAGTTTACAAATAGTTTCGTTTTGTTCTGTGGTTAGATTACGAATAGTACTTTCGCTAGAATTAGCTAAATATAAACGTTGATAGGATGATTGAATATGGTATGAAAAAGTTTGCCAGGCTTGTAATCTTTTTTGACACTGTTTGAGATAAGAATCAAGATCGAAACTACACAGTTCTACTAATTTTTTTGATTGCTCTACAAAGCTATAATTTAGTGGTTCAGGAAGGGATAGAATAGACTCAAAAACTTCTCTTGTAGCTCTTCTAAGTACAGTTATTGCCTCATCCTTTGAAAGATATTTTTGCTCAGAAGTAAGCCACATCAATCCCCGATAATCTGAGGGATTCTCTGTATAAGATTCGAGGACATTTCTAAATTTTTGACGAGCTTCTTTAATAACCTTGTTGGTTAAATTACTATTACGATTACTTAGGCGACGTAGGTGACGCTCCAGTCGTTCAAAAGGAGCTAAAGAATTAGTCGCATAGATTAATTTACCTTCGTTAAAATAAACAAAAAAAATAATAGAGTTATAAGATAGCTGTAAACAGCCATTAGCTTTTAACTTAGCTAACTGTTGAAATATGTTTTCCAGTCTCGTGGCGGAAGCTTGTTGAATATCTTGCTCCATAACCTAAATATAAATTTAAAAATTAATCCCTTCTCAAGAAGAAGAGCCAAATAGCAACACTATTAGAGTACCCACCACAAATTGCAATCTAACACCCTAACCAGATAAAATCTAAATTTGCAGAAGTGCGAGAAGTTCGCTCGTTCCTCGCGACCAGGAAATGGCTGCTACTCTTGTATGTCTTCGAGCCTCTTCGAGTAGGTATATCCCAGTTCCGTACTTCTCAAACAACCAGTTGAAATCTAATTAAGGCAAACAGCTATGAATTAGCTAGAATAGTTATATTATGTACATCCAAGAAAGAATAAATTTAATATGCCAACAGCTTTAGATAATTAGAATTTATTATTGCAAAAGTCAATCTTACATTTATTAGTTTCCACTATATACAAGTAATTAGGTTAAATAAACTCAACAGTAAAATGACAACTGAAAACATACGTCTGCGTTCCGAATTTCTCAATACTCAAGTCATAGCACGCAACAGTGGGAAAAGACTAGGAGTAGTTAAAGAAGTATTAATTGATATGGATCGCAGAGAAGTAGTTGCTTTAGGGTTGCGAGATAATCTACTCTCTGTATCAGGTATTCCCAAATATATGTACCTCGATAGCGTCCGTCAGACTGGAGATGTGATTTTAGTCGAAGACGAAAACGTCATTGAAGATATAGACATCGAAGCATATAATAAGCTGATTAATTGTGAAGTAGTTACAGAAGCAAATCAACCCTTAGGAAGAGTCAGAGATTTCCAGTTCGATCAAGAAAATGGCAAAGTATATTCGATTACCATCGCTTCATTAGGAATTCCTCAAATTCCCGAACAATTCTTGAGTACCTACGAACTATCTATGGATGATGTAGTGACCAGTGGTCCCAATCGTCTTATCGTATTTGAAGGCTCAGAAGAACGCTTAACTCAAATTACTGTAGGCTTGTTGGAACGGCTAGGAATTGGTCGCGCTCCTTGGGACAATGAAGAGCAAGGCTACTATCCTCCCACCATCGAAGCAACCAATCAACTCCCCACTGGCGCACCAGTAAGACCACCTATTGCGACTCCTATACAAACTAGAACTCCCAATAGGGAAGAAGAACGTTGGGACGAAGATCAATGGCAAGAAGCTCGTGTTGTTCCGCCAGTACAACAGAAAGCAGAAACTGTATCTTATGATGAATATGAGGATAGTAACTGGGGAGAACCAGAAGATAAGGAGGCAGAAATCTATGATGTTCCTGTTTATGAACCTGTCGTACCAGTAGAAGATACTCCATCTGCAAGTAGCTCGTCTGAAGATGTTTGGGATGATGATGAAAGTCCCCAACCCTATAATCCTCCTCCTGTGAATATTCCTGAAAAACAGGTAGAAAAAGTCCCTGAGTATGAAGAAGAACGGGGTTAAAATAGACCTCTTGCGTAAGTCTTAGTTAATTAGTTTCAAAAGACAAAGGAGTCCTAAAGGATCCCTAAAGGGTAAACCTTCGGATAACCGCTGCTCCTTCGGGTAGAGCTGACCTTTCAGGTAGAGCTTCGCAAGCGCATAATAAGGAAGACAAGGGAGAAATTGATTAAAAATTTACTTTTGCAAGAGGTTAAATATTCTCTAAGTAGTCATCAATTTAGCATGACTACTTACAGGGAAGGTTTAAGGTCTTAAAATTCTACGATTACGGGAGCGTGATCACTAGGTTTTTCCAATTTTCTTGGCTCGATATCAATCCAACACTGAGTAGCGCGATCGTATAATTGAGGAGTTAGGTAATGATGATCGATGCGCCAACCTCGGTTACGAGTAAATCCAGCAGCGCGATAATCCCACCAGCTATAATGTCCTGATTCAGTTGTGAATTTCCGAAAGGCATCTTTTAAGCCAATATCTAATACTTCTTTTAAAGCTTCTCTTTCTACAGGAGAAGACATAATATGTTTTTCTTTCCCTTTAGGATTATGAATATCCTTATCCTCTAAAGCAATATTAAAATCTCCACAGATACACATTTCTTGTTTTTGCTCTAGCCAAGTTTGGAGATATTCTTTTAGAAGTTTTAGCCAACCCAGTTTATATTCATATTTCTCACTACCTAACGCCGAACCATTGGGAACATAAAGGTTAATAATGCGGATATCTTCGATAACTCCTGTAATTACTCGTTTCTGGAGGTCAAAGTCTCCTACCTTATCTCCCAATACAGGATTAAAACCACAACTTACATCCTTCAAGGGTTGACGACTAAAAATAGCTACTCCATTATAGGCTTTTTGTCCTGAAATGTAAGTGTGATAGCCTAATTGTTCAAAAGGAGTGCGGGGAAATTGTTCATCCCTGACTTTGGTTTCTTGTAAGCACAAAACATCTATCTCATGGTTTTGTAGCCAATTCGTTACAATGTCTTGGCGAGTACGAATTGAGTTAACATTCCAACTAGCGATCTTCATCAATAAACTTTAGACTTTTGGTATGGTTTCTGTTTTTGATAATAATCGACAATTGATTCGAGTTTTTGTCTATGGCACGCTGAAACCAGGAGAAAGCAACTATTTTTGTTACTGTAAAGGGAAAACGACAACAGAAGTTCCTGCTTATACTTGGGGTCAACTCTATCATTTACCTGTCGGTTATCCTGGGATGACAAAAGGAAACAATAAGGTAATAGGATGGCTATTTAGTTTTGGGAATGAACAGATTTTAGAGAGTTTAGACTGTTTCGAAGACTATCAAGAAATGAGAGTACCTGAACTAAACGAGTACAACCGCCAACAAGTCCCAATTTACGATTTAGCTGGAAATTATCTGGGGAAAGCTTGGTGTTATGTGATGAGTTTGGCTAAAGTTAGAGAAAAAAACGGCATCTTAGTTTTAGATAACCAATGGAATTCAAAATTCTAGCTCAGTAGAATTATATGAAGCTACAGCAGTTTTGGGAATCTTGATTGCTGGTTGATTCAAGGTTACAGCTACTAAGACTCGATCTGGTTTTGTGTTTGGCTCTATTGTTTCAACTAGCTGAAAACTGGGAGAATTTGACCCAGGAAGGAACCCAGAAACCATAGCTACTATAGTAGCTGCGATCGCGCCACTGCCCCAAAATAATAGTTTTTTTCGGCTACGAGTACGATCAACACTCGCAAAAACGTTTTCTGAAAGTATCTCATGAGACATTTCTGGTGGTGATGGCACAGATAGGCTCTGCATACCACTTTGTAGGCTTAGAAGTTGTAGATAAAGTTTTTTAATCTCAGGATCGTTATCTAGCCATTGCTGTACTTGTTTGCGTTCGGTGGGACTAACTTCATCATCAATATAAGCACTCAATAACTCAAAAGGATCATTTTGAGAATTATTAGTGTCTGGTTGATAGTCGGTAAAACCATCATAATTAGATCTCATCTGGACATCACCACTGGTTTATAGGAAAAAATAGATTTTAAAAAAAAATAAGAGACAGTATCCAAGTTTGCTCCCAAATTATGGAGCTTTAAAAATAGAACTTGGGACTTTTTTTACCTAATACTAACTTACTCTTGATTGACATAATTCTGCAACAGGGATTGTAATTTAAGTCTAGCGCGAGCAATCCTTGATTTAACTGTTCCTAGAGATACACCAGTGATTTCCGCTATTTCTTCATAAGGTAAGCCATCTATTTCCCTTAAGACTATGGTGATGCGGAAAGCTTCAGGCAAATCAGCGATCGCAGATTGTAATTTTTCGTAAAATTCTCTCGTGCTTAACCTATCGGTTGGACTAGGAAGATCGGAGGGTAATTCCCAAGAAATATCACCATCTTTGAGTCTGCGAGGTGCATCCAAGGAAACTGGTTTAGCAATCCGTTTACGTTTGCGTAACTCGTCATAAAAAAGATTGGTCGTAATCCTACTAAGCCAACCACGAAATTTGGCTGGTTCGTGCAATCGTTTAATATTACGGTAGACTCGAATCCAAACTTCCTGAGCCATATCTGCTCTCTCTTCCCAGTCGGGAGCAAGATGATACAGAAGTCTATCTACGTGAGACTGATACCGACGTAGAAGTTCTGTAAAAGCAGTTCTATCAGGTTGTTCTCCTTGCTGACAGAGCGCGATTAGGTCGTAGTTAGAGAGTTTATCGGCAGACACTAAATTCTTGGTAGCTCTCACCTTAACTCCTGACCATGATACAGGAACAGACTGATTCATGAACTTCTCCATTACAACGACAACACTTCTTAACAAATTTCAAGACCGAAGTTATCAGAAGAAAGTTCCATTATTTTTTGAGAAAATTCTTAACTAGCTAGTTTTTTGTTCATAATTAGGAGCATGATCATTAAGCAAGCTACTCAATTGACTAGCAACGTTAGAATCTTCTGACTTACGAATTGCCTGTCTTTCAGGATAAAATTCTGGTCGATCTAAATAACGCGAAATCGCTTCTCCTAGTTGTTCCTTAATTAAACTTTGTAATTCTTCCTTGGCTCTTTGTCGTTGATAGTTGGCTCCTTCTTCTGTTGTAGCGTAGAGAGGAGGAAGACGATTTAGAGCATAAGCTGCAATATCTCCCACATCCAAAGAAGTATTACTGGTTTGTTCAATTTCAGCTACTCTAGTAATCGCTTCGCTCAACACTAATTCTTCCATTACATTAATAAACTGTTTACGGGGAACAGCTACCACTTCCCCCGTCAACAAAGCTCCCATCAGCTTATCCAGGGACATATATTCCTCTACGGATAGTTCTGCTGCTGTGTCACAAATTCTTCCTACTTCTGCTTCCATAGTAGGGGTAAGATACCCATCTTGTAGAGCCTGTTCTACGATTTTTTGAATTCCCATATGTGTCTAATTTGTATAAATTTAACTCAAATATACACTCTCGACTTATCTTAATCCTTACTGATAGGGATTGAAAAGGAGGGATTAGAAACAAAATGGCAAGTTGAATCGGTATTTACTTTATTTCCCCAAATCGCCAAGGTACTGGATCAACTGCAACTCCATTAACGTATAATCCCCAGTGAAGATGAGGACCTGTAGATGCACCAGTACTTCCTACGGTGCCAATTTTTTGTCCTGGCTTAACAAAGTCTCCTTCTTGAACATTTATACTTTGCAAATGTAAAAATATGCTGAGTACTCCCTGACCATGATCGATACCCACCGTATTTCCATGAACATGAAACCCTTGGGCTTCTTTTCCCACTAATCTAACCTTACCTGCTGCGGGAGCAACTACAGTGGAGCCAGCACTTCCGGCGTAATCCACTCCTTTGTGATAGTAATTATTAGCAAAAACTCCGTTATAGTAGCGACGCACACCAAACACGCTAGAGACTCTAGCAGCATTAGGTCGAACAAAAGTTCCATTCCAATATTTTTCAGGGGTCACGAGTTTTTTAAACTCTCCCACTCTGTTCAGTTCCAACTGAGTTGCGGGACGACTAGCTTTTCCTGATAACCAAATACGCTGAACAGGAAAACTGCGTTTTTTTAACCAAACGCCTAAATTTTTGGTCGT
>JASJDF010000132.1 GCA_030065715.1 Xenococcaceae cyanobacterium MO_188.B19
GGCTATGGTTTAGGTCATACCCTAGAAATTCATCAAAGTAAATTTGGCGGTATTCTCAACGGGGTTGATTACAATATCTGGAATCCTGAAGTAGATCATCATATTCCTTTCCCGTATTCTGTAGATGATATGTCAGGGAAAGCCAAAAATAAAACTGCTTTAAGAGAAAGATTATTACTACAAAATGTTGATAAACCAATCATTGCTTATATAGGAAGACTCGATCAACAAAAAGGTGTACATCTAGTTCATCATGCTATGTATTATGCCCTAAATCGGGGAGCGCAATTCGTCCTCTTAGGTTCTGCTACTGAACCTGGTATTAATAGCTGGTTCTGGCATGAAAAACAACATCTTAACGATCATCCCGATGTGCATCTGGAACTCAGTTTCAATGAAGAACTGGCACACTTAATTTATGCTGGTGCAGATATGATGGTTGTTCCTAGTAACTACGAACCCTGTGGCTTAACTCAGTTAATTAGTTTGAAATACGGTACTGTGCCTATTGTTCGGGGTGTGGGAGGCTTATTAAGTACCGTATTTGATAAAGATCATGACTCAAATCGTGCCCCAGAAAAACGCAATGGCTATGTCTTTTATCAAACCGATAATCGGGCTTTAGAATCAGCAATGGAAAGAGCGATCGGGTTATATACACAATACCCCAAAGAATTTCTCCAATTAGCTCAACAAGGCATGGAATATGACTATTCTTGGAACAATCCAGGAACAACTTATGAAAATGTTTATGACCATATTAAAGCTTAAAAACTTGACTAATGTCAGTTCGGAGTTGATAGTTGATAATTTTTTTCTAAAACTATGAGCGATGACACAAAATAATAGGGATTTCAGGAATTTAAAAACCAATCGAGGTTCATAAATTCCTGAGTTTTTCGCTTTATTAAATGGACGTTGAATAATAATAATTGGATTTAACCAGCTATAAGCTTGTAATTTGTAGTTGGTTCAAATTCAAATTGTTTTATTTAAGGAAGCTTTTTGCCCATCCGATCAAATTATTTGATATTATAGTATGGATTATATTTCTAAAAAATACTTTAAATTACATTTGATATCGACTCGCCCTGAATTACAATTGATAGTATCTTGCGCTAAAGTTGAAATACAAAAAGAGCAAGTTAATAAGATTCAAAGTTTATTGCAACAAAACATAGATTGGGAATACTTTTTAATCACTGCAAACCTTCATAAAGTATTACCTCTAGTTTATGTCAATTTAGTAAACTTATTTTCAGAATATGTACCGAACAATATTCTCAATCAATTACAAAAATTCGTTCAAACTAAAACCCAAAGAAATTTATATTTAGTTAGGGAGTTGTTTACCCTGACAAATATTTTTGAATCAAATGGTATTTCTGCTATTCCCTACAAGGGAATTGTTCTGTCAGCTGCGGTTTATGGAGATTTAGCCCTCAGACAATTTGTAGATTTAGACTTTCTTGTCCCAACAAAAGAATATCTTAAAGCTCAAGAATTATTGATGTCTGAAGGATATAAGCCACCACCTCAAAATAATGTTAATTGGGAACGCAGTTTTGTTCATGCTAAAAAGCAGATTGGAGTCGATCTTCATCAGGGATTAACACCTGATTATTTGCCTGTTTATATCGATTTTGAAGGGCTTTGGCAACGTTTAGAACCTGTATTGATTGGGGGAATTGAATTTAAAACTTTTGCCCCCGAAGACCTGTTAATTGTACTTTGTATCCAGTTGGCAAAAGATGCTCAGTGGACAGCAGAAGTATTGATCAAGGTTTGTGATATTGCCGAATTAATTCGTGTATATCAGAATCTTAATTGGGATTTAGTCTGGGAAAGATGTGTCAAATTAGGAACTAAAAGTATATTGCTATTTAGTTTATTTGTTGTCAAAGAACTTCTAGAAACAAGTCTTCCAGATTCAATATTACAAAAGATGGCAGCAGATAATATAGCGAAAAAAGCTGCACAACAAGTTTGTGAAGAATTTTTTATGCGTTCTGAGCAATCTTTTCGAGAAAAAACTTATAAAGAAAGAACTTTTCTAAGAAAATTAGCTAGGGAACGGTGGCAAGATAAAGTCAGATATTTCGTTAAAACTGCTTTGACTCCTAATGAACTAGATTTTGCTTTTTTATCTTTACCTCAACAACTATCCTTACTGTATTATTTTTTAAGACCAATTAGATTAATGGCAAAACTTTTTAGTAATGGGTTAAAAAAATAAATTCTTTTAATTGTTATGAGATTTATTGGACATTTGCTTTTTCCAAGACTCAGCATAAAGTCCGTTGTAAGCTAATAATTGTTCATGGTTCCCAGATTCGACAATTTCGCCTCCGCGCATGACATAAATTAGATCAGCACGCATAGCCAAGGTAAAGCGATGAGTAATGACAATAGAAGTCTGATTTTTAGCCAATCCTCTAAATCTTTCTAACCAGTCAAATTCAGCCCAAGGATCCATTGCACTGGTAGGCTCATCCAGGATAATAATTTTAGCTTGCTTCAGAAAAGCTCTTGCTAAAGCCAAGCGTTGCCATTCTCCACCACTTAAGTCTGTACCATTAGGAAACCATTTTCCCAAAATCGTGTCATAACCTTGGGGTAGATTGATGATCTTTTGATGAATGCCTGAAGCTTTAGCAGCAGCTATAATTGCAGCTTGGTTGGTTTGTGTTGTTAAGTCCCCTAAAGCAATATTTTCTCTAGCAGTTAAAAAGTATGGGGTAGGGGATTGAAATAGAACGGAAATGGCTTGACGTAGTTCCTCAAGGGAAAAGCTACGTAAATCTTGATTATCTAGGGTAATTCCCCCAGTTTCGGGGTCATAAAAACGACACAACAGCTTAATCAGAGTGCTTTTTCCTGCTCCATTATCTCCCACAATTGCGACAATTTTACCTGCTGGAATAGTGAGATTAAAGTCTTTTAGAACAAAGCGATCGCAACCTGGATAACGAAAACTTACTTGATTAAAACGAATCTCTTGTTGAAGTTGCTGGGGAATTGGTTGAGGCTTGGGTGGAGAAACAACTAAAGATTTTAACTGCAAAAAATCAAATAAATTTCCAATAAATAGACTATTTTTATAAATAGTAGTTAAATTATTGATTACAGCTTTAATAATATTTTGACCTTTATTAAAAGCTTGGTAAAAAAGTGCTAAATCTCCTAAAGTAATTGTACCAAGTAAAACTTTTCTACCCATCCAAACTAAGGCTGCACCTGAAAACAAAAATGCGATCATAGAAGCAAAAAAACGATTTATAGTTTGCTTTTTGATTAGATTCAGATTCTCAGTTCGTAATTTACTACGTAATCTTTGAAATGCCTCTTGAAAATATAAGCCTAAATCAAATAATCTGATTTCTCCAGCCATCATACTATAAGTCATTACTGTTTCATAGTAATTAAGTCTGCGTCTATCTGTAGTCGTTCTTTGCGACCAGTTGTATCTTATTTTATTTAGATTTAAAATCACCAAAAAAGCTGGTAAAGAACTAGCGATTAAAACAATAGGCAGCCATATTCCATAAGGAATTAAAATAGCTCCCATAGTTAACAAAGTCACACTATTTTGCAACAAACTACCACTATTATCTAATAGACTAAGACAGCGATTACTTGCACCCTCACGGGCGCGGGTTAGGCGATCATTATATTCAGAAGATTCATAACAACTATAATCAATGCTTACAGATTGAGCATGGATCAGACCACTAATGTAGTCTTGGACGAACTCCGATTGAGCCGAACGAACTAACTCACTAGTACTTTTTAATAATTCCATTAAAACTGAAATTCCAGCCATTAATAAAACTGGAATAATAATAATTTTAATATTTTCTGTGCTTACTCCTCCTCCAGTTACAAAGACTAAACTATTTACTAAAGTTCTTGTTAAATAAACAGAAGCTGCTGGTAAAATCCCTTGTAAAAACAATAAAATAAGCCAAACAAATGTCAACTTAGGAGATGCAGTCCCAAGTAAATTTAAAGTTTTTGAGAAATAAGATAGTCTATGTAACTTCTGTTTTTTATCTTGTTTTTTTTTTCTAATATTCTTAGACATTTATTATTTTCTAGTCTGAGCAACAATTAATCATAATTACTATTCTTTAAATGCTCTTCTACAGTCTGAGCCACCTCGGAAAGTAATTCTATAGAGTTGGGACGAATAAGACGTTCTATAGACACAGATTGAGCTAGTTTAGTAAGTTTTAAAAAATGTGATGGATCATTTGGCTGTAACAATGAAGAACCAAATCTAGTGACATAGGTATTACGTATCAAATAAAAAATGATTTCTTGAGGGGAAAGTTGCTTTACTGTAATTTCAGAACCATGACCAAGCACAAAAATTTGCTTTAAATTTAAAGGTTGTTTC
Source organism: Xenococcaceae cyanobacterium MO_188.B19 (assembly GCA_030065715.1). Taxonomy (GTDB): domain Bacteria; phylum Cyanobacteriota; class Cyanobacteriia; order Cyanobacteriales; family Xenococcaceae; genus JASJCP01. Next base: position 4,400 of record JASJDF010000132.1, read on the forward strand.
ACAAAATTGTCTTTTAGTAAATACTCTCGTTTATCAAATTTACTAGTAAGTTGAGGTAAATCATCGGGATTTTTCCCCAGATTAGCAACAGCTTCTGGCCATAATTTTAGTTGAGGAAAAGCAGGATAAACTATAGCATTTTCATCATCACTAAAATCTATTGCTACTACATCATCTGCAATTAAATTATGACCTCTAGCGTGAAGAGCAGCAGCCATAGTTGATTTACCTCGTCCCTTATCTGCTGTAAAAATTACGGCATTGTTTTTAATTGAAACAGCACTAGCATGAAGAACTAAATATCCTCGCTGATGAAGTAGTGTTCCCATAGCAGCTCCTAAGATAAACAACCGAAGTCTGCTTGCTTCAGAATCGGGAATAGAATCGATAATAATTTCTTTGCCTTTTGAAATTAGAATAGTACCAATTTCTGCCCAAAAAAGATACATTCCATCTTTATTAGTAACAAAGCTGTAATATTCAGAATCAGTTTTTATCGGAGAGGAATCTAATTGACCAAATCGAATAACTACATCTTCTATAGTCGAATCAGAACTCATTAATTCGGGTAATTCTAAACAGGAATTAATAGTTAACCCGTATGCTGTATATTTATACAAATCTCTTACTTTAAAAATATATAAAAAAGGGTTTTAACAAAACTACAAAACTAAATCATATTTAGGCAGTATTATTAAAACCCTGATTAAAATTTTAACTTAGGAATTTCCTAGAACATTAGTTATTGCTGCTGGAAAACATTTCCTAAACTTGCCAATAATATTTCCTTCACAAATACATTATTGATATATTTGTAACTATGATGAAATGTTATTTGGATCGACAGAAGCAAGGTCTGAAATATTACCAAATGGAACATCAAAGTCCTCTGAACCAGAACCCGCTTGAGTAATTTCTTCAACATTACCGTGAACTTTGAGTTGAGGTACGATGAATTTTTTTTTGTTAGAAGTCATAACTTTATCCTTTAGTAAATTGATTGGTTTGAGTCAGTATTTGACTGAAAAATTGAGCTAACAATAGACTATTTCTCTGTTATAAGTTTATCATCAAGTTAGCTCTTCAGTTGGGATAACTAAATATTTAGTAAGCCAACAGAACAACTAATTGAGCAATTGAAATATTATCTAAATGTAGCCATCTAAATTAATCGATAACTAAGTTTTTTCTGTAGGCGATAAAAGTCATGAAGACATATTATTATATTTTAGCCAGAGAAAAAGATTAATCGATTTCCAAATTGACATTACATCATTAGTTTTACTTGTTTCAGAGATAAAATCTTCATATGTTTTTTTTAAGTAAGACATATTTATATAATTCTCTATCAGTTTCGGATGTTTTAACATTTCCTCCAAATTATCTTTTTCAAAAGTTTGTAGTCCATATTCAAAAGCTGATCCCAAATTGCCTTTACCTCCTCGCCATTGAATTTCTTTGGGCAAGATTCCTTCCATACCTCTACGTAGTATCATTCTTGTCCAACCTAAACGCATTTTTTGTTCGGCAGGAAGAGATAAACAAAACTCGACTAAACGTTTATCCCAAAAAGGATAGCGAAGTTCAACTCCAAATCCGGCAGCAGTTTTATCTAAAACTTCAAGAGTAGTAGGTAAAATACCATTTTTGATAGCTTGATAATGTTCATGTTGTTCAGTTGTCCCTGAACCATATCTCTCTTTGAGAAAAATCTTAAGACGTTTTCTAATTCCAATTTGTTCGAGAAACTGAGAATTAAAAATTGATGACCAAGAAATCACTGGTTTATCCTTATTCAATCTTGACTTAATTTTTGTCTCAAGATTTTTATAGCGATACCAGATAAATCTCGTGATTCTAAATTTGCTCATAAAAGGTTGAATGCCATAATATTCTAGATAAAACCAGAATTTGATCCAAGCTGAAGTATTAAATTCTTGGCTATATCCACGAAAATTTCGGGTGTATCCTCTAATCTCTAACATTAATTTTAGCCACTGACCTTCACGAGCCAATTCTCTTACATATCCAGTTCCATGAGAAACTGTGGTATCTCCATCAAGGCCATCTAAAATAATCCGGACACCTAACTGATTTACTATTTCGTAAGCTTTCCAGTCTAGATATAAATTAGGCGCGAAAAAAGGTTCATCTTGATGCCAAATAATTTTTTCGATGTCTATAAGAGGGCTAATTTCGTCGCCATTGATATAGTTGGGTTTTACCTCTGTTTGAGAAACAACAGAATTAATAAAAGAGCTTTCATCGGATTCAGGAACTTTATTAAAAACAAAAGAAAAAGTATGTAAATTTTGCTGGCTACTTTTATTCTCACTCAAAATTTTTTGAGCACTACAGGTAATAGAGGATGAGTCTAATCCACCACTGAGCATAGAGCCTATAGGATACACAGAGCGCAATCTACAACGTACTGACTCAGTAAATATTTCTCTGAATTTAGCAGCATATTCTTCATCAGAACTTAATTCCAGCCTATATTCAGGGTCGAGATTCCAGTAAGACTTTACTGTTATTCCTTCAGGGCTTACCGTCATTGTATGAGCGGGTGGTAGCCTGAAAATATCTTGATAATAAGTTGACTCTTTATCGTAAAGAGTCGATGCTAAAAAATCTCCTACCTTGACTTCATTTAATTTACGAGGCACTTCTGATAGACAAAAAAGCCCTTTAATTTCAGAAGCAAAGACTAATAATTGTTCGGAGTGATAGTAGTAAAAAGGCTTAACACCAAAATGATCTCTAGCACAAAAGAGTAATTGCTGAGTTTTATCCCAAATAGCAAAAGCAAAATCACCGACCAAGTTGTCAACACAAGATTGACCCCATTTTTCATAAGATGCCAAAATTAGTTGGCTGTCAGTAATTTTATCCTGAGGCAGATTTTCCAGGTTTAGTAAAGAAATTAATTCTTCTCTGTTATCAATACGTGCATCAGCGGTGATTACTAGTTTTCCGTCTCTACTAACACAGGGTAATTTCTCCAACAAGGATTCTGGTGTTGTCCATAACATTCGATGACCCAAACCAATAGAGGATTCAAGCCAAATATTATGATCGTCAGAACCTCTGTGAGCTAAAGTCTCACCCATAGTGTTGAGCAGTTGAGTCTCAACTAACCTTTCATCGAAATAATAGATCCCAGTAATAGCACTCACGATTGCTTTACCTCAATAGTTGGTAAAGGTAATACCTGAAACCTCGCCAAATCTTCCAGTTGTCCAATTAAAACTTTTCCCTGGCTTTCTACCCAAGCATGGGCTTGCAACTTTCCTGTTTCCCCTTTTGCCACTCCGATACGTAACTCAGGCTCATAACCTCTAAGATTCATTAATAACTCAGTAGTCAAGGCTCTGGCTAAACATTTTACTTTTCCAGGCATATATTTACTGCTTACATTTACAGCCCAGATTATTTTTTTAACCTTAAAGTTAATAGTTTTATTTTCACTATCGCCACTTCTTTTTGAAGGAGATAATAGCTGACTAAGAGTTGCCAAGAATTTCTGTAAGTTGGCAAACGGCAGTAGCCATAAACCCAACCTGACTAGTCCAAGTAGTATTGAAGTTCTTAATACTAGAAAAATATCTCCTGGTCTTAGAAAAAACAACTTAAACAACTGCTTCATTTTTAATCACTACTAGACCTTTATCTGCTAAATCTTGAACTAATTGGAGCATATAGCTAACACACAAATCCGATTCAACTTCATATTCTTCTAGAATGGCATCTCGAATTTCCTCCAAAGTTTTTGACTGTTGAATTAAATTCCAAATTAGAGATCCAGTTTCATTTAAGCCATAGTAAACTCCAGATTTTAGTTCTAAAATAACCGCTTCTCCCAACAATTCAGAGGATGCTTGGGATTTAGAAACTGCTACAGTGGATTTTAAAGTTAGCTTGTGGTTGCTATTCACAGGGATTTTTACTTTACTTTTATTGGCTAATACAGGTTTTTGTTTCTTCATACATTACTATAAAGATTTGCTCATTTTCATGAAGATTAGATGAAGTGAATTAGATATAACTTGTATACAATAAACTTTTAATAGTTTTTGGCGATAATTTTTATATACATCCCATGTATCTATTGTCAAACAGAACCCCATTTATGAGACTTAGAATATATATACGTAAGTACTGCCACTTTTTTGAAGTATAAAATTATCTTATTGACCATATGCACTTGCAAATAAAGAGAAATGAAACCTCAAGATAAAAATTTTCCAGCCTAGATACCTTGTTGAACTTCTGGACACAAAATCAGTAAGAATAAGGAGTAATGCTGATAATTACTACAGGTTAAACCATAGGAAATGGAGAAGTAAGTAATTTTACCGTTAAGTTAGCCAATCCTAAAGTACAATAATTTTTAACTTGAAACCAATAGCTACTAAATTACTAATTTCATACTTTTAGGAACTTATTAAACTTTAAGACACTCATTCAGGAGCATAGTTTTGTCAGATATATTTTTTAGCCAAGAAGAAGAAATTTCTTCTCCCCCGCAGAAGTCAAATTTACTTCCGTTCATTAGAATCATTAAAAGAAAAGCTTGGTTAATTGGCTGCATTACAGTAATAGTGGCGATACCTTACATATATTCGGACTGGAGAAAAAATTCTACTTCTGAGTATGTAGGAAGTTTCCAGCTTTTAGTTGAACCTCTAACTTTTGAAGCAAAACTATCTCAACCCACAACCATTACTAACAATAGAGGAGTCCCAAATGATAAGCTTCTAGCAGTGAATTATCCGACTCTAATCAGAATTCTCACTTCTAGAGATATGCTGTCTAAGATTGCTGAGAAAGTTGAAAGTGAATACTATGGATTTGATGCTAATCGGCTGGCTCAAAATCTTAGAGTACAACGCATAGGAACTAGTAGAATTGATGCTAGTAAAATTTTAGCTATTACTTATCAAGAAAAAAATCCCAAATTAGTTCAATTAGTCTTGGAAGAAACTGCCCAAGCCTATTTAGATTATTCTCTCAATAGCCGTATTCAAGAAATCAGTACTGGCTTGAACTTCATCGAAAAGCAACTACCAGAATTGAATCAAAAAGTATCTGAGAATTTGAATGAGATACAACTATTGCAAGAACGGTATCAAATGATTCAAGTAGACAGTAAAGGGGAGTCTTTATTAAACACAATCAGAGATATTAAACTGCAACAAATAAAAACTGAAAGAGAAATTGAAGAACAAAATCGCATCAAAAATAATTTGCAGTCACAATTAAAAATAAGTGTAGAAGAAGCTATTGCTATATCAGCGTTAAGAGAAAATCCCAATTACCAAAATCTTATTAGGCAGTTTAAAGATAAAGAAAGAGAATTAGCTGTAGCTTCTGCTACTTTTAACAGTAATAGCCCTCAAGTAATCCATCTTCAAGAAGAAAAACAAGAATTATCCGATCTATTGAATGCCGAAACTAGAAGGATCATCAGCAAAGAGGGCTTATCTTTGAATCCCAGTAAATTTCTGGTGGCAAGCGATAATAATTCCATATTATTAGATTTGGTTCAGCAGTTAATTGAGGCTGCGAACCAATTACAGCTCTTACAAGCTCGTCAAGAAAGTTTGTCTAAAGACGTTCGCTTATTTGAACGAGAGGCAGAACAATTTCCTCAAGTCTCCCGGAGATATAAAGAGTTACAGCAAGAGCTAAATATTGCTAACCGTACCAGAGAACAACTGTTAATTCAAAAAGATAAATTACAAGTACAAGCTTCACAAACCCAAGCACCTTGGACGGTTATTTCTCAACCCACAGTCAGTACTGACAGTGCTGGAAACCCTGTACCTCTACCGACAGAATCAAACAATAGAATTTTAAAAGGATTATTAGGGGGTTTATTGTTAGGTTTTGGCACAGCGGTATTGATCGAGAAAATTCGTGATAAGTTTTTCAGTGCTGAGGATATTAGTGATGTTACTAAACCATCTTTAATATTGGGAGAAATTCCTTATAATCACAATCTTCTTAAAACCCAAATCCCCAAATCTTTGATAAAGTCTTGGTTTGATTTACCAGCCCAGTATCTACCAAATATGGGAGAAATTGATGATGCTCATTTTGATTTTTTAAATGCTTTTTATAAGCTCCATGCCAATATATATTTGCGTCATCGAGAAAAAACAATTCATTCATTAGCGGTTTGTTCTCCCCAAAAAGGAGATGGTAGATCGACTATCGCGTTATATCTGGCTGCACAAATTGCTGGCACGGGAAAAAGAGTTTTACTCGTTGATGCCAATTCTTTTAACTATAAGCTGAAAGATGATCTAATCTCCACAACTCAAGTGGAAGAAAATTTATCTATTTTAATGGCTTCTCAACAACTCTTGGACAACTCTGTACAAAGGGAAAAGTTAATGAAAGAGTTTCAAGCAAGCTATGACCATGTTATTTACGATACACCTCCTTTATTAGATTCAGTTACAGCGGGTTTTTTGTCTGTTTCAACAGACGGTATTTTATTGGTTGCAGCTCTTGAGCGAACTGATAAGTCATTATTTATCAAAGCTTTTGAGCAAATAGAAACTTTTAAATTACCTTTGTTGGGTATAGTAGTTAATCATGTTGGTGCAGAACAATTGCAAATAGACCAGTTTACTAGCGTGGATTGGACTCAATTCGTCCATTTGGAACCTAAGTCTAAGATTTTAAATCCAGAAAAAAATAACAATAATTCTACTGACAAGAAATCAAAAAGCATTAGACCTGTAAATAATAATCAACGATAGTCCACAATTTATGTCTTCAACTTCATTAAAACAACAAGCTATTCGCGGTACTGTTTGGACTATCTTGGGATATGGAAGCAGCCAAGTTTTGCGTTTTGGCAGCAACCTAATTTTAACTCGTTTACTAGTGCCAGAATTATTTGGATTAATGGCTTTAGTACAAGTTTTTATTAGGGGGTTAAGTTTATTTTCAGATATTGGAATTCGCCCTAGTATTATTAGAAGCGATCGCGGAAATGATCCGATTTTTCTCAATACTGCTTGGACTATACAAGTAATAAGGGGCTTTGGATTATGGGTTGGCTGTCTAATAATAGCTATTCCTGTGGCGAACTATTACGAAGATTCTAGACTGGCATGGCTGATTCCCATAGTGGGACTAAACACTATAATTTCTGGTTTTAATTCTACTAGTTTAGCCAGCCTGAATCGTCAGATGGAAGTAGGCAAAATAGCTCGCTTTGAACTTGGAACACAAATAATTGCATTAGTAATCTTAATTATTTGGGCTTGGATTGCTCCGAGTATTTGGGCTTTAGTCGGTGGTAATTTGGCATCAATTTTCATCAAAGCATATTGGAGCCATCGCCTTAATCCAGGTAAACCTAATCGTTTTGTTTGGGATAAAAGTGCAATTAGTGAAATTGTTTCTTTTGGTAAGTGGATATTTTTATCTACTGCGATGACTTTTTTAGCCTCCCAAGCCGACCGAATTCTATTAGGTAAATTTTTCTCTTTAGAAATATTAGGAATTTATGTAATTGCTTTTACCTTTGCCGATATACCAAGGCAACTTAGTCTCAGAATTGGTAGTAAAGTAATTTTTCCTGTATTTTCTCAGTTTATTAATTTACCTCGTAAGCAACTCAGAAATAAAATTTCTAAGAAGCGTTGGAATTTACTTATTCTAATAATTTTTATGGTGGCGACTTTAGCTAGTTTTGGTGATTTAGTTATTCTTGCTTTATATGATTTTAGATATGAACAAGCTGCTTGGATGTTACCAATTCTTGCTTTAGGTCTTTGGCCTATATTACTTTGTCTTACTGTAGATCCTTGTCTTATGGCTATTGGAAAACCTATATATTCAGCAATTGGAAACTTTTTAAAATTTTTTTATATGGTTGTTTTTTTACCATTGGGATTTTTAAATCTAGGAATTCTTGGTGCAATAATTGTCATTG
>JASJDF010000133.1 GCA_030065715.1 Xenococcaceae cyanobacterium MO_188.B19
AATACTACGAGGGGAATGCCAAAGTTACGAGCAATTTCTACCGCACGGGGATGTAAAACACTAGCTCCCAAGCTTGCCAACTCTAGCATTTCATCGGCGGTAATTTCTGCCATCAGTTGGGCTTCTGGCACAAGGCGCGGATCGGTGGTAAGGATACCAGGTACATCAGTATAAATCTCACAGCGATCGGCGTGCAAAGAAGCTGCTAGAGCCACCGCAGAAGTATCTGATCCCCCTCTTCCCAGGGTGGTAATTTCTAATTCTTCTCCATTACTAACTCCTTGAAACCCAGCTACGACAACTACTTTTCCTGCTGCTAAATTTTTTCGCAGACGCTCAGTATTAATTTCTAAAATTCGGGCGCGACTGTGTTCTGCTTCTGTCACAATACCCACTTGCGCCCCTGTCATTGATATGGCTGGTTGTCCCAATTCTTGTAGTGCCATACTTAATAGGGCAATAGATACCTGTTCTCCTGTCGATAGCAACATATCCATCTCGCGACGACAGGGTTTAGTCGAAATTGCTTGTGCCAAACCTACTAGGGTGTCGGTGCTTTTCCCCATAGCGGAAACTACGACCACCAAACTATTACCTTGTTGCACCGTCTTGGTGACTCGTTCCGCAACCGCTTTGATTCTTTCTACTGTCCCTACTGATGTTCCACCGTACTTTTGAACTACTAATGCCATATCCTTATCATTTATGCTGTACCATTTATCATTTATTTAAAGTTCAATGATAAATATTCGATACTCAATATTAAACTTTAAAATGTTCAATGTTGAATCTTCAATGATAAATGTTTAATAATGCTTGGGTAATTGGTGCTATTTTAAACTCGGCACTTCTGGCAGTAGCTTGGCTACTCCCCAAAAAACTTCTAACTCCGATGGGTTATCTTCACGCCTGGATTTTGGGGGTGTTAGTTTGGGGGACTCTCCAGTGGCAGGGATATTTAGTTGTAATGTTCTATTTCTTAGTAGGTTCAGCCGTAACTAAGATCGGCATGGAACAAAAAGAAGCAGAAGGGATAGCAGAAAAGCGTTCGGGAATGCGCGGACCTGAAAATGTCTGGGGTTCGGCTCTCACTGCTACTATTTGCGCTGTAGTAACTTTATTTGTAGATTCCCCCTGGCAAGAATTATTAATTTTGGGTTATGTGGCAAGTTTCGCTACCAAACTATCTGATACTACTGCTAGTGAGGTGGGAAAAGCCTACGGTAAAACTACTTTCTTAATTACCAATTTTCAGCCTGTACCCAGAGGCACAGAAGGAGCAGTAAGCTTGGAAGGAACTCTGGCGGGAATTGTCGGTTCTATTGCGATCGCATTTGTCGGCTGGGCTGTAGGTTTAATCAATCTTTATGGTATTATCATCTGTATTATCGCTGCCTTTATGGCTACTAATATTGAAAGCGTTATCGGGGCAACTGTGCAATCTCGTTTTGATTGGCTAACTAATGAAATGGTGAATTTTATTAATACTGCCATTGGTGCCATAGTTGCCATAACTATTGGGGTAGTTGTTGCTTAATTTAGTAGATTGTTTTTACTAGTCAGAGCGAAAAATATCACCACCGATCGCGGTTTCGATATAGTCTGCTAAATTAATAAAGTCTTCTCTAGGATGACATCTTCCTCCTACTAGGGTAAAGGCTAATTCACTACGAGATTCATCAGGATTTTCTAACAGATGAATTCCCCAATAATATAGTTGATCACTAGAACGAATGGCTGCTTGTTCTGGATCAATACAGTGAAATCTATCATCTTGTTGTTCGATATCGTAATAGGCATTAAGGTAAGTTTTACGGAGAACACTTAATTTCTTTTTGGAAGTTTTTTTATAATTATTTACTACTACAAATAAATGGGATTTTTGATTATATTTTCTAATAGATTGTACCGTGTCTTCAATAACTTTTCCATGCTTATTTATTCCTAAAGGATTTAGGGTAGTGGGAATCAAACAATAATCAAATTTAGCAATTAATTCTTTAGGGTTCCTTTCAAAAGCGGGAGAACAATCACAGATAACCAATTGGGCATCGGGAGCTGCATTTTCGTCCCATTCTTCAGGTTTGAATACTTCAATACTATGACCAATTCCCCCTTGAGGATTGGGGACATAGACCCCATCCCCTACTAGTTTTGATAGGTTTTGTTCTGGGTCTAAATCTATTAAAGCCACATTTAATTCTTGTAATAAAAATGCTCCAGCAAGATGAGCTGAGACTGTAGTTTTTCCCACTCCTCCTTTACAAGTAAAAATACCAAAGTAGGTTTTATTTTTAGCTGGAGTTATCTTTCGGCTAATCGAGGTATTTACAAAAGGTTTAATCCAATCAATTTTACTTTCTGAAGCAATCCCACAGTAAATTTTTGTTCTTTTATCCCAAGACTTGATCAAAGATAAAACGGGGTTGCTAAAGCCTTTGGTTGTGATAAAAAAACCGTAATCAAATTGTTTTCCAGCTTCACTATCTAAAAAATCGCTAAACTTGAGAATCTGGGGAGTAGAGACTTTTCCCTTGAGCCATTTTACCTGTATCGCGATCATATATTGGTCATTTTTTACTATAAGATTGTACATTCCTGCGGAAAGATCGTATCCTGGTTGATTATTCTTGGCAGTTTCAACTTTCCATCCTGCTTTACTAAAGATTTTGGCAATATGCTGCTCAAAATGTTGATAGTCTTGAATATATGGAGGATTTAGGAAAGATTCTGTCATATGATTAATCAGTTAACTTGGATGTGCAATTCATTACAAAGACAGTATAGGTGAACGCTATTAGTCCAACTAGCCACATAATTAGAGTTACTTAATCAGGAAATTTAGCATGAGCGATATCATCAGAAAAAGATTTGCAATTTCTCAGGGTGAGTCTTTACCGAAGAATATTACATCTCTTACCTTAGCTAAACTCCTTGAACAAGCAGCTAATACCGATAAAGGTATTATCCATATTAAGCAGGATGAAACAGAATTTTTTCAGTCTTATCAAGAGTTATTAGCTGAAGCTGAGAATATTTTATCTAATTTGCTCAAATTGGGACTAAAACCTCAAAGTAAAGTTTTCTTACAGTTACCCAGAAGTGAGGATTTTCTTGCGGTTTTTTGGGGCTGTATTTTAGGTGGGTTTATTCCTATTCCTATCACAGTTCCTCCTGATTACAGTACAGATAATAGTAAAGCAAATATTTTGCGACATGGTTGGGAGTTATTGGGAAGACAGGGAAGAGAATGTATTGTTGTTACAGATAGAAGTTTAGAAAAAGCTATTGTTGATTTTGGTAAGAGGAAGCAGTTAGAAGATTTTGTAGTAGTTACAGTAGAAGATTTATTAGTAGCAGAAAGATGCAAAGAATATTATGTACCAAAGTCAGATGAGTTGGCTTTAATATTACTTACTTCTGGCAGTACTGGTAATCCAAAAGGGGTAATGTTAACAGCTAATAATTTGTTGGCTAGTGTTTATGGAATGAGCCAGGTTAATAATTTATCTGCTGATGATATTACTCTGAATTGGATGCCAACCGAACACGTTGCTAGTTTGGTCATGTTTCATCTGACAGAAGTTTATTTATGCTGTCAACAGATACAAGTAGATAACAGTATTATTTTACGGCAACCTATAAAGTGGTTGGATTTGATAGATAAGTATCGTGCTAGTGTTACTTGGTCACCTAATTTTGGTTATGGTTTAGTATGTGACAAAATTGCAGAAAATTCTGAGTATAATTGGGATTTATCTTGCCTTAAATGGATGGGGAATGGCGCAGAAGCAGTTGTCGGAAAGACTACTAGAAAGTTTTTAAAACTATTATCATCTTTTGGGTTAACTTCTAATGTAGTTAGTCCTGGTTATGGAATGTCAGAAACTTGTTCTGGTATTGTTCATTCCCAAGAGTTTAGTTTAGAAAGTACTAGCGATGAAGAGCAATTTATTACTTTGGGAAGTCCTATTCCTGGTGTGAAAATTCGTATTGTAGATGAGAAAAATAATTTATTAGAAGTAGGAAAAATTGGTTTATTACAGGTTAAAGGTGAAACTATAACTTGTGGTTATTATGGAAAACCAGAAATCAATCAAGAAGCATTTACTAAAGATGGCTGGTTTAATACTGGTGATTTAGGTTTTATTGAAGCTGGAAAGCTTACTATTACTGGTCGCAAGAAAGATGTCATTATTATTAATAGCGTTAATTACTATAATCAAGAAATTGAGTCTGTTGTCGAAGAAGTTTTGGGAGTTATCGTTTCTTATACTGCTGCTTGTGGTGTTAGAAAACAGGAAGATAATACAGATAAAATTGCGATCTTTTTCTGTCCAGAAAGTTTTGATGACAAGTTTCTCTTTAAGATAATCAATGATATTCGCAAAACAGTAGTTGATAAGAGTGGAGTTAATCCAGAATATATTATTCCTTTAGATAAACCAGAAATTCCTAAAACAGCTATTGGTAAGATACAACGTCAGCAACTTAAGCAAAGATTTGAAGCAGGAGAATTTGACAATATTATAATTCGTCTTAACAGCGTAATAGAGCAAGAAAGAAGCATACATAATAAACTTCCTCGTAATGAATTGGAAAATAATTTAGTTGCTATCTGGAAAGATGTTTTGAAACTAAACAGTGTGGGAATTAATAGCAATTTTTTTGAACTAGGGGGAAACTCTATCTTATTGATGGAAGTGTTGGGAAAATTACAAGCTTACCTGAATAAAAATCTATCTCCTGTAATTTTGTTTCAATATCCTACTATTGCAAGTTTATCAGAAAACTTAGGTAAGGTTCATTCGCGAATGAACCCTACGGTAAAACGAAAAATCAAAAATCAAGATATTGCAGTAATTGGAATGGCTTGTCGCTTTCCTGGGGCAAAAAATATTGATCAGTTTTGGTACAATCTGACCCAAGGAATAGAATCTATTAGTTTCTTTACCGATGAAGAAATTGTAGCATCAGGAATAGATAAGGAGTTAACTAATCATCCCGATTATGTTAAAGCCAGTCCGATTTTAGAAAACATACAAGATTTTGATGCAGAGTTTTTCGGTTACTCTCCTAAAGAAGCAGAATTAATCGATCCTCAACAAAGACTATTATTAGAATGTGCTTGGGAATGTCTAGAAGATGGTGGTTATGACCCCTATACCTATCCTGGTAAAATTGCTTTGTATGCAGGGACAGCTACTAACACTTACTTACTCAATAATATTTACCCCAATCGCAATCATTTAGATAGTAAAGATAGTTTGGAAACTTTTACCCTAACTTCTATGGGAGGTTTTCAGACAACTATTGCCAATGACAAAGACTATCTTACAACAAGGGTATCTTATAAACTGAATCTTACAGGAGCATCAGTTAATGTGCAAACTGCTTGCTCTACTTCCCTTACTACTATTCATCTAGCTTGTCAGAGTCTAATTAGTGGGGAATGTGATATGGCATTAGCTGGAGGAGTGTCTATCACCGTACCCCAAAAGGTAGGCTATCTCTATCAAGAAGGGATGATTTTATCTCCTGATGGACATTGTCGGGCTTTTGATGCGAATGCTGGAGGTACGATATTTGGTAGTGGTGGGGGAGTAGTCTTATTAAAGCCTTTAGAAGCTGCTATTAAAGATCGCGATCGCGTTTATGCCATAATAAAAGGAAGTGCTATAAACAACGATGGTGGCTCAAAAGTAGGTTATCTTGCACCTAATAGTGAAGGACAAGCAAAAGCTGTAGCAGAAGCTATTACAGTTTCAGGAGTTACATCAGAAAGCATTAGTTACATTGAAGCCCATGGTACTGGTACTATTCTAGGCGACCCGATAGAAATTGCAGGATTAACCCAAGCATTTAATATCTGTAGGGGTTATTCGCGAATAACCCCTACTACAATGGAAATCCCCCCTACAATGGGGATTGCACCCAAGAAAAAACAATATTGCGCCCTTGGTTCAGTTAAAACTAATGTAGGACATTTACAGATAGCTTCGGGCATAGTAGGCTTTATCAAGACAGTTTTATGTTTGTATAATAAACAGCTTCCTGCTAGTCTTCATTTTAATAATCCTAATCCTCAGATAGATTTTAGTAACAGCCCTTTTTATGTAAACACCAGTTTAAAAGAATGGAAAGTAGAAGATTATCCTCTTCGTGCTGGTGTCAACTCTTTAGGTATTGGAGGGACTAATGTTCATGTAATTTTAGAAGAAAATCCCCCAGATAGTTTACAGAAGCAGCAAAATAAAACATTAAGAAATCATTTATTTACTATCTCGGCAAAAAATCAGCAAGCTTTAGAAGAGTTAAAACAAAACTATTTAAGTTTTTTTCAGAAACAACAAGAAAATATAATTCTAGAAGATGTTTGTTTTACTAGTAATTTAGGAAGAAGTCATTTTAAATATCGTTTTGCTGTTGTTGCTGATAGCATTGATAATTTACCAAATAAGTTACGGGAAACATCTCCCGATGTTTTAAATCGAAACAGTGATAGTAATCATAAGATAGCATTTTTATTTACTGGACAAGGTTCCCAATATTTAGAAATGGGTAAATCACTGTATAAAAATTATGCAGTTTTCCGTAACAACTTAGATAAATGTGCCGAAATTTTACAAGACTATCTAGATGAAAATATTTTAGACATTATTTTTGCTGATGCTAAAAACAGTAATCAAGAAACTAGACTTAACAAAATTAATAGCACTAAGTATACTCAACCTATATTATTCTCTCTGGAATATGCTTTAGCAAAACTGTGGATGTCTTGGGGAATTACACCAGATATAGTTTTAGGTCATAGTTTAGGTGAATATGTTGCTGCTACTATCGCTAACATCTTTAATTTAGAATCTGCTTTAAAGTTAGTTGCTAGCAGAAGTAAGTTGATGGCAAAGTTAACCAATAATGGGGTAATGTATGTTGTTTTTGCTTCCTTAGAAACTGTAACAAGTTATATCGAAAGTCGCCAGGAGACTGTAAAAATTGCTGTAGTGAATAGTGATAATAATATTGTCTTATCTGGAGAAACAGAAACAATAAGTAAAATAATAGAGCAACTAACAACAGCAGGAATTAATCATAAACAGCTTTCCGTATCTCATGCTTTTCATTCTCCTTTAATGACTCCAATAATTGAAGAGTTTAAAGAAGTTGCGGAAAGTATCACTTATAATCTTCCAGAAATAGCTATTATCTCTAACACTACGGGGAGTATTGTTACATCAGAAATTGCTAATGCCAACTATTGGTGCAATCATATTCTACAACCCGTACAGTTTCTTGATAGTGTTAAAACTTTAGTTGATCTTGATACTAATATCTTTCTTGAATGTGGTGCTAAACCAACTCTAGTAAATCTTGTTGGCGATATTGCAGAAAACAGTAACAGTGATTATCTCTTACTTCCTAGTCTCAATCCTAAACAAGATGATAATAAACAAATATTGGAGAGTCTTGGTCAGTTATATATTAATGGGATAAATATTAACTGGTATAACTTCTATCAAGATTGCAACTATTGTAAAGTAAGTCTTCCTTCTTATCCTTTCCAGCGCAAGAAATATTGGATAGAAAGTAAGCAAGGCGACAAAGCGACAAGAGAGAAAAAGAGACAAGGGAGACAAAAATATAGGGTAAATCAATTACATCCTCTGGTGGGGGAAAGGTTGAATTCTCCTATTAAACAGATTATTTTCCAGTCTGTGATTAATACTGATAGTCTTCGGTTTCTAGAAGATCATAAAGTAAACAATGAGATTGTTTTTCCTGCGACTGCTTATCTAGAAATGATGCTGTTTGTAGGAAAAAGTATTTTTAATACTACTTCTGTTATTTTAGAAAATGTGGAGTTCCAGAAGTCTTTAGTTGTTACTCCTAAAGAGGATATTGTTTTGCAGGTTATTGTTAATCCTGATAACTATTGGGAAATTTATAGTTTGTCTGGGGAGGAGTGGAGTTTACTTTGTTGTGGTTTCACGCAAAGTCGCGAAGTCGCAAAGGAGGGCGCGAAGAAGTTAAGTGTTGGTTTTGATGTCTTTTCTAATTTTTCTGAGATTTTTTATCAAGGGTGTAAGAGGAGGGGTATTTGTTATGGTGATAGTTTTCGGGGTTTGTCTGATGTTGGGATAAATAATAATACTTTCTGGGGTAAGGTTGTTGTTCCAGAGATGCTTAAGTTGGAAACATCTAAATATTGTTTTCATCCCGCGCTTTTTGATGCTTGTTTTCAAGTAATATTTGCTGCTTTACCTGAAAGTATCGCTGATATTACTTATATTCCTGTGGGAATAGAGAGTTTATGTTTTTATGAGAAACATCAGAATTCTGATTTGTGGAGTAGGGTTAAGTTAAGGGAGTTTTCGGAAGACTCTCCTTTTATTATTATTGCTGATGTTGATATCTATGATAGTGATGGCAATATTATTGTTACAGTTTTTGGTGTCACTGTTCAAAAAGTAAACAGTAAAATTAAATCTAGTTTACCAGCTTGGCATGATTGGTTATATGAAATAGTCTGGCAAGAAAAGTTAGTAGATATTCAAGATAAGTCGGTAGTAAGTAATGAGTGTTATCTAGTAGTAACTTCTAACAGTGATTTGGGGAATAAGATAGTATCGGAGTTTCAGCATCAAAATCAAAAATGTGCCTTAGTATGTCTTGGTGAAGGGTATCAAACAATAGATGATTATAATTACACTATTAATAGGGATTTTGCAGAAGAATACAATATCGTCTATCAAGAAATAATTAATATCTTCTCTCCCGATAAAGTAATCTATCTTGCTGAATCAAATAATAATAGTCTTGACGGTGATGAATTAGCGCAAAATTGCTTATTGTCTGAAGTTGTTACTAAACAATGCAGTGAATTACTGTTTCTAATTCAAACACTGATTCAAAACCAAACAACAAAAACCCCACATATATATATAGTCACCAGCAATTACCCTAACTCCCCAGTATCCCTATCAGCCCTATGGGGAATGGTCAAAACTATTGCTTTAGAATATCCCGAATTCAATTGTACTTGTATTGATTACGATGTTTTAGAAACAAGCATCCCACTCTTGCTTACAGATATCTCTAACCCTAGCGATGAAAATCAAATTATTTATCGTGACGGAAAAAGACAAGTAGCTAGATTAGCAAGAAAAAGAGAAGCCAACCTACCACAGAAACTTAT
The DNA here is from genome assembly GCA_030065715.1 of Xenococcaceae cyanobacterium MO_188.B19. GTDB lineage: Bacteria > Cyanobacteriota > Cyanobacteriia > Cyanobacteriales > Xenococcaceae > JASJCP01. The sequence goes on from JASJDF010000133.1 coordinate 9,197, forward strand.
TATAAAAGAGCGCGGTACTTTAGAAAAACTCCAATGGGAAACTATAACTCCTCAAACTCCCAAACCAGGAGAAGTAACTATTCAAGTTATGGTTACAGGCTTAAACTTCCGCGATGTTTTGAATGTGCTGAATATGTATCCAGGGGAAGCAGGAGAGTTAGGCTTAGAATGCAGTGGAGTAATTACCGCCCTAGGGGCGCAAGGCTTGCGCCCAAACTTCAAAGTAGGAGATAGAGTAATTGCTATTGCTCCTGGTAGTTTTAGCAGTTATGTTACAGTAGATGCTAATTTAGTAATTCCCTACCCTTCATCCTTGTCTTTTGCCGAAGCAGCAACTATTCCTACAGCTTTCTTGACTGCTTACTACTGTCTCCATCATCTCGCAGCTATTAAACCAGGAGATAAAGTTTTAATTCATTCCGCAGCAGGAGGAGTAGGATTAGCAGCAGTACAAATTTGTCAACAAGTGGGTGCGGAAATATTTGCTACTGCATCTCCTAATAAGTGGGAATATCTTAAGTCTTTGGGAATCAATCATATAATGAATTCCCGCAACCTAGATTTTGCAGAAGAGATATTATCTATTACTCAAGGAGAAGGAATTGATATTGTTTTAAATTCTTTCACTGGTGAATATATCCCCAAAAGTCTCTCTGTTTTAAAAACCCAAGGTTGTTTTATCGAGATTGGGAAAAATGATGTTTGGGATAAAAACAAGGTAGGGGAAATTAAACCCCATATTATCTATCATGCAACAGATTTATTTGCCATTACCCAACAACAACCCCAATTAATTAAAAATCTTCTCTCTCAACTTATCCCACTGTTTGAAAATAAAACATTCCAACCTCTAAACTACAAAACCTTCCCAGACTCGGAAGTAATAGCTGCTTTCCGTTATATGCAGCAAGCTAAACATATTGGGAAGATAGTGATTCTCAAGGATGCTATTAATCGCGACATCACAATTAGCAGTGAAGGCAGCTATCTCATCACTGGTGGATTAGGCGCATTGGGATTAGAAGTAGCCAAATGGTTAGTAAGTAAAGGTGCAAAACATCTTTTACTCATAGGAAGAAGCCAACCATTAGATAAAGCAAGAAAAACAATCAAGCAATTAGAAACTAGTGGTGCAACAATACAAATTATCCAGGGCGATATATCCAATATTGAAACAGTAAAAAATATAATCTCCCCCCAATCTCCCCAGTCGCCCCAAACTCCCTCATCTCAAATAAAGGGAATCATCCACGCAGCAGGAATCATTCAAGACAAAGCAATATTAAACCAAACCCCCGAAGACTTCCAAGCAGTAATCAATCCCAAAATACAAGGAGTGTGGAATCTCCATCAAGCAACCAAAGATATTCCCCTAGACTTCTTTATCATGTTTTCTTCGGCTGCATCTATCCTCGGCTCACCAGGACAAATAAACTACTCTGCTGCTAATGCTTTTCTAGATAACTTTGCTTACTATCGTAATAGTTTAGGACTTCGGAGCTTTACTATCAATTGGGGTGCTTGGAGTGAAATTGGTTTAGCAGCAACTAATCTTCCTCAAAATTCAGGAATAAAATCTATTTCTCCTGAAAAAGGGATCGAAATCTTAGACTACTTGCTGTCTTCTGCTTCCCCTCAAATAGGAGTTTTACCTATTAATTGGCAAAAATGGAAAAACAAAACTGCTTTTTATGAATATTTTCAACAAGTTCCAATAGCTAGAGACTTACAGAAAAGCATTGATAAGCTTCCCTCGAATCGTGATGAATTAACAGAATATCTTATTAAAGAAGTCGCTAAAATACTAGGCTTAAACGACCACAAGAAAATAGATTTAGATATGGGATTCACAGATATGGGTTTAGATTCCCTCTCTTCACTGGAATTACGGAATAGAATTCAAAGTGTTTTTGACTGCAAATTACCTTCTACTCTTACCTACGATTTTCCTACAATCAACTTCTTAGTCGATTATCTTTTAGGGGAATTAAATATTAATAATTTTAATAAAGAAGATGATCGACTAATAGTAAAAAATCCTATAGAAAATGAATTAATTGATCATATTTCAGAACAAGAAGCAGAAAGATTATTATTGCTTGAATTGGAAAATATCGCTGATAGATTATCAGATAAAAATAGTTGATATAATTTGAATTTACTTAGGGTTTGCTGAAAAAGTAACCTCTAAAATTCACGAGAATCAACTTATTTAAAAGATAAGTTTTTGTATTGCTAAAGATTCTTTAATATCAGCTTTGATAATAAAAAAATCATTTTTTAAGCCTAATTTAGATGGATTTAGAAACAAAGACATAAAAAGACAGTAAACCTGCCTGAGCAGGGTGGAAAGATTAATAACTAAAAAAGTAATTGCAATAGAAGTTTCCGAGGTTTCAGAAAGTTTAGTCATGATACAATTAAGACCATAACGTCTCTTAGCCTGCCCGAATTTACCTTCAATAGCATTACGAAATCTTTCATCATCTTGAGCTTGTTTTTTAGTTTCTTTACTAACATTTTTAGGCGGTCTTCCTAATGGAGGTCCACTAATTCTAATTCCTCTTTCTTTACACCAGGCTCGATTGGCTCTAGTCCGATAAATTTTATCGACATGAACTGATGATGGATAATATCCAGTGTAGTTTTTATATTCTTCAATTTGGGATTTTAAGTCTCTAGATTCATTAAAATTATCCCAACTTAAATGGTCTAAAAATACATAGTTGTCAACACGGCGATTGGATATGCTCTTTAGCCAAGAGCATCCCTCGCCGTCAAAACGACTTACTGAAAGTTTGGCTCCAACAGCGTGGTTGGATATGCTGGGGAAACCCCAGCATCCCCCACGCTCAAACTCTACAGGTTTTCCTGCTTTTCCTCTGACTATAGGGCGTATATGAGGTTGAGTTATACTGACAATTCTATCGTCGATTCTGTTCGATTCATTTTCATACATCCACAATTGTTGGCGATAAACTTCTGCTATTACCAACAACATTTTATATTTTCTTGGACTGAGGCTACTTAACTCGGCTCCTGAATTAATTAAATTGTCTATGTGAGACAAATTTCTTTTGATATATTGTAGTTGTTTGAAGATAGCATCCCTTCTTTCTTTTCGAGATACACGACG
>JASJDF010000134.1 GCA_030065715.1 Xenococcaceae cyanobacterium MO_188.B19
AGTACAGTTCATGCTTTACTCAGCAAAATTTATCTGCGCCAACAACAGTTGACTATGGCAAAAATTCATCTGAAAAAAGCGGAACAAGCTAATCCTAGAGACCCTCTAGTAGTGGAAATTAAAAAAGAGTTAGATAAAATTCTCAAACAAAAAGACCGCGATAATAGTAGAAAGGGTAACTCTTCTGGCAGCAAAAGTAACAATACATCTGGGAATAAATCAAGTAATAGCCGTTTCTTGGGTGGTCTGTTTGGGTCAAAAAAAAAGTAAGATAACTAGAGTCTTAAATTACCAATTCTCTATTAAGTCTGCTTGAATTATTAAACATGATTTATCAACCACCTGCTGGAGCTAGAGATTTATTACCCTTAGAAGTAGTACAAAAAGCCTGGATCAATGATCATTTACAACGAATATTTAGGCAATATGGCTATTCTAGAATCGTAACTTCCACTATAGAATGGCTCGATACTCTAACTGCTGGTGGTGCAATTCAACCTTCGACAGTGATTCAGTTACAAGATAAGTCCGAAGGTACTTTGGGGCTAAGACCTGAAATAACAGCTTCTATTGCTCGTGCAGCAGTGACCCGAATGGCTGGCAATATCTACCCTCAACGTCTTTGCTACCGCGCTAATGTCTTTCGGAATCCGCCCAAAAATCATGATGGAAGCCAACTAGAGTTTTATCAAGCAGGAGTAGAATTACTTTTTGCTGGAGGAGTTATTGCTGATACAGAAATTCTTTTACTATTAGCTAACTGTCTGGAAGATTTGGGCATTCCTGATTGGCAAATTCTTTTGGGAGATGCGGGATTAACCCACTTACTACTCAGTGCTTTTCCAGTTGATCAAAGAGAGCAAGTTCGCTATTGTCTGGCAAATTTAGACCGTATTGCTTTAGAAAAGTTGGATTTAGATTCAGATTTGAAAGCCAAGGCTCTAAGTTTATTTGAGTTGCGTGGTGAACCTGAAACTGTATTAGAAAAGGTGGCAAGTTTGGATTTAGACCCCACAGCAGCAGCCACAGTTGAAAATTTGCGATCGCTAATAAATTTACTCAACCAAAGTCATAATAAGCCTCTCCCCCTAACTCTGGACTTAAGTCTCCTCAAAACTTTTGACTATTACACTGGTATTATTTTTGAGGCAGTAAGTTTTCATGACAATCAATGTTATTTGTTAGGGCAAGGAGGACGTTACGATAACTTATTAGGACTATATCATCCTCAAAAAACAGCGACTCCTGGAATTGGTTTTTCCCTTAATATTGAAGATCTTCATGCTGTTCTGATGACTACAGAACAGTTACCCCAACAAGCTCCTGCCAGCGATTGGCTGGTAGTTGCTGCTAGCGAATCCGCCCAAGTTGCTGCTTTTCGTCATGCGGAAACCTTACGTAATTCTGCTCCAGAAATTAGAGTTGAGTTGGATTTAGGCGATCGGGATCAAGCAGCGATCAAGGAGTATGCTAGCACTTGTCGGATTAAAAATATTGTTTGGGTCAAGCCTGATGGCAAATTTATTGTGGAAAGTTGTGCAAATTAAAAAATTCAATTAATTTTTCTAGTGTTGTTTCATCTCTAGTAGGAGTAACTAATTCAATTTTTTTGATCGTATTTCGGTTCAAATATCTAAAAACTTTGTGGCTTAAAATAGCAATAGCTTCAACTGTAAAGCCTTGAACTTCACGCATAAATCTAGCTTCACGTCCTCTAGCAAAATCAACTTGAAATCTGGCTCTTTTAAGCAGTCTTTGTCTTAAGTTTTCGCCTAATTTTGGTTGATTATCATATTCTTGATTGAGAATAATCGATATTGTATCAGGATTTTCTTCTAAGAATATCAGACTTCCTTCTTGACAATAAGCTTCAATTCCCTCTATCCCTAAAGAGCCTAAATCAGCTAAAGCTATAATTCGAACTGCTAATGAGATTTTTGGTTCACTAGTGTATAAAGAAGGCTGGTAAATAGAATTATCCTTAGAATCATATAAACAAACCGTTGCTTTAATAGCTTCTTGAATAATTTGTAAATCTGAATCTGTAAAGAGTATGGAATTATTGACGCAGTCTCTCTCCGCTCCGTCGTTTGACGGCGGAGTACCTTCGACTTGTTGACTGCTTAATTGTAAATTCAAGCTTTCTATATAATTAATCAACTTCGCAATTGTCATCTTTTCACTGATACCAGATTCTCTTTTTCTAGAAGTATGAAGGTCAGTATGAGGCAAAAATTGTTGTACCATATCATGAGCGATCGCGCAAAGATCGATTAAATGCTTGATTCGCGTCAGTGAGGTTTGACTGGCTTCTGACTCAAAAGGTGCAATAGCTTTAAAAATAATCTCAGCTCGTCGTTGAACTGCATAAGCATGGGCGCAATTGTGATAAAAAAGCTGTTTTTGCTGGCTTTCTCTTTGAATTTCTAGAAGAGCAAAATTTTTGACTATTGTGACAGTTTCTTCAAAGGAACTAGGTAACTCAGCAAAATTTTCGTTTTTCATATTTCAAAGAGGATCTTAATTCTTTGACGAATCCAGATCATTAGATTTTGTCCTGATTCTGTTTGCTGATTCAGTAAACCCAAGCTACGTAAAGACTCTTGACGGTTCGATAATTCTTCACTAATTCGGTCAGCTAATCCCTGGTGCTTTAGTAAGAGATTTTGTAAGTTATCCCGATCTACAACAAACAGAATCGTATCTTCTAGGCTACGAATACTGGCTGTGCGGGGAATTCCCATAAGTAAAGACATTTCTCCAAAAAAATCTCCAGCAGAACGGTTAGCAATGTATTTGCCAGTTTGTTCAGAAAAGACTTCTACTGAACCAGAAAGAATAATATAAAAAGCGTCTCCTGGATCGTTTTCCCGACAAATTATGGTTCCAGTGGGAACTACTTGGCGATATCCTTCCTCAATCAATTGCCGTAGTTGTATATTGCTACAGTTTTCAAAGTAGCTCACTCGCCGTAATAAATCTCGTAAATTCAAGTTATTAAGAGATTGAGGAATAGATTTTTTCGATTCTGGGATTGGGGCAACTTGTGTTACAACTTTGCCGTTGGAAATATCAGTTGATGGGGGTTTTTGGTAGAAACCAGTTAAAGCTTCTGGATTTCGGATATGTATATCGCGCTGGGCAAAAGGGATTTCGATACGACGATAGCGTAATTCTGACTCAATCAAAAAATTCAAGCCACTGGTAATGAAAAACTGTTCCTGAGGATTTTTGATCCAGACTAGCAGTTGAAACTCTAAACCGTCATTACCAAAACCAGAAAATAAAACTTTGGGAGAGGGATAGGATAAAACTCTAGATTCTTTCCTCGCTGCTGCTGTAAGAGCTTCTGTGACTAAAACTGTATCGCTACCATAGGCAATGGTCACAGGTATCTTAATAGCGCATTTGGAATTTTGATAGCTCCAGTTAATGATATCGTTATCGAGAAAACGATCATTAGGGACAATGACGAAAACACCGTAAAGAGTACGAATAACAGTAGAACGAATTGAGATTTTTTCAACTGTTCCCAAAAGGTCACCAAATTCAACTAAGTCTCCTACTTTAATCGGTTGTTCCAGTAAAAGAGTAATGCCACTGATGAAATTACCAGCTAGATTTTTGAAGGCAAAACCAAGCCCAATACCGATCGCGCCTGCGAAGACTGTTAGGGAACTGAGGTCAATACCGACATTTTGTAGAACAATTAAAAATCCAAAGATTGCCAGAATATAGCCGATGACAGATGCGATCGCTTCTCGGCTACCGCGATCAAATCCGAAGCGAACCAAAAACCACCGCTTAATCCATTCCTTAAGAATATGGACAATTAGCCAAGCAATCAGGGTATAAACAATGATTTTAATCAGTAACAAGATGGTGATTTTTTGACCACCCAGAAAAAACAGATCCGCTGTAAATATTTCAGATAAGTCTTGGAAGATACTTTGTGTCTGTTTGACAATCCAATTCATTATTTTTGCTCTAAGTCTGCTTGCTGAAACAGATTGCTACTTTACTAGCTGGACGAGAAACAGGAAATTTATTAATCGTTAAATTTTGATTTTGCTTAAATTTCCAACTGTAATTATTGATTAAAATAGAAACGAAAATCTTGATAACTAAAAAAGCAAATTCTTTGCCGATACATTCCCGTACCCCACCTCCAAATGGTAGATAACAAAAAGGTTTCTTTTTATCTTCAGCATTAATAGGATTGAATCTTTCGGGGTTAAATTTTTCTGGTTGCTCATATATATCAGGGTCTTCAAGAACTGAAGTAATTTGATACACCACATTCCATCCTTGGGGAATTCTCCATTCTTGAAAAGAGCAATCTTGTATGACTTGTCGCAATCCACCACTGACAGGAGGTGCTTGACGTAGCACTTCTTTAATGACTTGTTCTAAGTAGACCATTTTCTTTAATTTTTCTAAAGATAGTGGTTCTGATTTATCTAATTGTTCTTGTTCAATTTTTAGGGACTCTAGAACGCTTGGGTATTGTATGGTTAACATCAAAAATGAAGTCAAAGCTGAAGTTAATTCGTTGCGTCCCAACAATAAAAGATTAACTATTTGTTCTGCTAATTCTCTTGAGCTGAGATTATTACCTGTTTGTTTTTGAACTTCCAGTAGTACTCCTAATATATCTGAACCTCGATTATTTTCTTGTTGACGCTGATTAATAATTGTCTCAAATTCAGCAAATAATATTTTTTTCCGATCTAAAGCCTGACCAAATTTTGTCCAAGGTAAAGGTAAAGGAATAGCTATTAATCCTGACCCCATAGTTCTTAAATAATTATTGATTTCTGTTTGAGAACCTGAATCTATTCCTAGCAATAACTTCAAGAAAAGGTCTAAGCTATAATAATTTAATTGGGCAGATAAATCACTAACTTCAGATTGTATCCATCTTGTAAAATAATTCTGAGTTAGGTCTTGAATAGTATTGATATATCCATTAAGAGCTTTGTTTTTTAAAGCTTTAGCTAAAAGTTGTCGCCTATTTTTATGCTCTTCCCCTCTCAGCATTCCAATGTTCGTATTACCAAAGATTTTCTTAGAGTTCGGAAAACTAGTATTAACAAAGTACTTATCTTCATTGATTAGAACAAATTTTACTGCTTCATATCCATAAAGATAAATATAGTTTTTACCTCGCAGTCTCGTTTTAGAAATTGCACCATATTTTTGATAAAGCTCTTCTCTAAAATGTTGAGGATTTTGTAGAAAAGTTTTATCCATTCCAATTAAAGGCAATCCTAAATCTCCTGGAGGTAAAGGCAAAGATTTGGCATGATTGGTAATTTTCATAGATGAGGTTCAAGTTATTTCTTTAAAATTATGAACGATCGCCTAAATTCCTGGGAAAAATCTCCAGATTTAGGACAATTTAATCAGGATGTTGGAGAAAAGGCGCATTAATTATTTCTCCCATACTGTCTCCTACTGCTACTTGTAAACCAATACCACCAGCTTTGGTTTTGATATAAGCTAGACCAAAGATGCCCTCAGGAGTAACAGTGCAACTGGTTAACATTCCTACTTTTTTATCCTGTACTGTTACAGGGATTGGGGGGAAAACTTCTCGATCTAATTTAATGCCATAGAGTCTTTGTTTTACACCGTCATAAGTGTTGAGGCGAGCAATAGTTTCTTGTCCGATGTAGCAACCTTTATCAAAAGAAATAGTTTGCCATAGTCCTGCTTCTAGAGGATTATAGTCTTCAGTTAATTCCTTGTCAGGTGCTGGTCTACCTTGTAAGATTCTTAATTCTTCCCATTCGCGATCGCTAATTAATTTTAGATCATTCTCCAGCAGTTTTTGCTGCAATTGTTCCTGGTACTCACTGGGAAAAATTAGATTATAGCCAGTTATGCCTAAATCACTTCCTACCCCAATCCTGACAGGTATATCTTCTATGTTTAATAGTTGATGGCTACCTTGTGGTTGACTAATAATGCTATCTAACCCCATTTTTTGGAGTAAATTATTACTTTTTTCTCCCAAAAGAGTAAATAAACCAAATTCCGAAGAAATATCAGTTAATTCTACTTTATCAAAGGGAAAAATAAAGCGGTCTAACCACTTCATCAGATATTCTCGACGCTCAGGAGCAACAATAACTATAACTGCATCTTCTGTGATGTAAGTTGTCGCTAAATCTAGAGTTCTAGCAGTAGAAGTTACAAAAACCGTTGCACAGCCTTCTCCTGCTTGAAGATGTTCAAATTTGTTGGTACTTTGATTGTGAAGATATTTTAGCCGTTCGGCTCCTGTAATTTTCAGTAATCCCCAGGATGAGCGGTCGCATAATAAAACTAGTTCTGGTTGATAATTCATCTTATTTACTGTTCCAAATTTTCAAAAACATCTCTAACTACTTTTTGGGCTTTAGCTTCGATCAATTGCCAATCAATATCCCCTGTCTCATCCAACAAACGATTATCTATATCCACCTCACAACTGCTTTTATCTGAATCACTAAATATATGATGTTTAGGGCTAGAATAGTAGTCTTGGAAACAAACTTGATAACAAAGTTCCCAAATATCTATTTTTATCTTGCGCCTTCCTTTGGTTAAGCAAAGAATATAACCAGGAATTGGCTCAGTAATTTCTTCGTAGCTACCTTGCCAAGAAGATGTATCTAGTTGTTTACGAATATTATCTAAGACCCTGATTAATGCTGGCTGCATTAAGACTTGGGCTTTTTCCCAAGCGATTCTAGTTTTAAATTTTGGTTTCATATTTAAGTTTACTCAAGCCTTTAAATAGATAAACACAGATTACAATAATGAATAAGTTTTTAACATTTATCCCATCATTAATTATCTAATGTATCCAGTAAGCTTGATTCGTGCTGAATCCTACGACTTAAAAGAATTACGCCTAAAAATTGAATATTTACTCGACCCCTTGGGGGGAATCAAAGCTTTTGTCAGTAAAGGCGATCGCGTTTTACTAAAGCCCAATCTCTTAACTGGAAGTCGTCCCACAAAAGAGTGTATCACCCGTCCTGAAATTGTCTATTGTGTAGCACAGTTAGTAAAGGAAGCAGGGGGAAAACCTTTTTTAGGAGATAGTCCCGCTTTTGGTAGTGCTAGGGGTGTGGCAAAAGCTAATGGTTACTTACCCTTGTGTGAAGATTTAGATTTACCCATAGTAGAGTTTAAAGGGCAAAGATATCAGACAGAAAATGATAACTTTAACCATCTGCGTCTTTCCAAAGAAGCAATGGATGCAGATGTGGTGATTAATTTACCCAAAGTTAAATCCCATATGCAGCTTACGATGACTATGGGGGTTAAAAATCTCTTTGGTTGTGTGCCTGGTAAGATGAAAGCCTGGTGGCATTTAGAAGCAGGAAAAGATAAAGAGCGTTTTGGGGAAATGCTGGTGGAAACGGCAAAAGCGATCGCGCCAAACTTAACTATTATTGATGGTATCATCGGTCATGAAGGTAATGGTCCCAGTGGTGGTGAACCCAGAGAATTGGGAGTATTAGGGGCATCTTCTAATGTCTTTGCTTTAGATCGAGCATTTATTGAAATTGTCAATGTCAATCCAGAATTAGTTCCCACCTTAACCGCCCAAACTAGATTGGGTTTTTGTGCGGAATTAACAGAAATTGAATTTCCCTACTACCAACCTCAAGAATTAGTGGTTACAGATTGGAAATTACCAGAAGCCTTAGTACCTATAGATTTTGGCTTGCCTCGTGTACTTCGTTCTACTTTCAAACACTTCTACATTCGTTTTATCAAAGAACCTCTTAAAGCTTATACGGTAAAATAAGGCACAATTTACTATATTTAGTTAAATTGGCTACATAAACCCCTAATTAGATCCTTTATTCTAAATATACCCTCCGATTGCTTATTAGAACCGCCAAGAGAAAGCAGGCGGTTTTTTATTGTTTAGTTAATGGCATTAAGTAACGCTTTATAGAGCACCAGCAGCAGTGTTATCCAATACCCCACCACTCAAATGAGTAGTAATATTAATCGCTTGTAGTACAGGTTGACCTATTGCACCCTGAGGATAATCAATAACTGTTACTGCACCATTACCCTGTTTAATATTCCAGAAATTCTCAGGTTTTAAACCTAGTAAATAGCAGACAATAACTTTGTTAATCGCATCATGGGCTACTACGATACCAGTACGAGGGGATTCAGAATTACTGTAGGTTGTAGCAATCTTATGCCAAGCTGCTACTGCTCGATCCCAAACCTGTTGTAAGTTTTCTCCTTCGGGCATTTGGACAGTTTCAGGAGCATCTTTCCACTCTTGTAATAAGCCAGGAAAATCAGCTTCAATTTCCGATTCTAGTTTTCCTTCCCATAAACCATGACAAATTTCAATTAATTCGGGGGTAGTTTCGAGACTAACTTCTGGATGATGTTCGAGAATAATCTCCGCAGTTTCTTTAGGACGAGACATGGAGCTAGATACAGCAAAGTCTAGGGGAGCATCTTTTAAAAATTCTCCCGCTTTTCTCCCCTGTGCTTTACCGTTCTCATTGAGGGGAATATCTCTAATACCTTGAAAACGAGATTCCTTATTCCATTGAGTTTCACCGTGACGCACTAGTAATAGACGAGGTCCTTGATGGGGGTTTCGATAGGAAGGAAGAGGTACGCCTAAATGGGAAGTTTGATTGAGAGACTCGATCTGTACTCCCTCACCAAAATCACCAGAAAAATTAAGAATATTAATACAACAATTAGACTGTTGAACAGAATGGTATTTTTCTGGGGGAATACCTACCGCAGTCATAATTAAGCAGCGATTAATGCCATTGTGCGCTGTAATTAGCAGAGTTTTTCCTGCATACTGAGGAATAATTTTTGCCCAAAATTCCTTGGCTTGTTGATAAAGAGATAAAACGGGATAGTGTTCCGTACCATCTTCTAGAACCATCTTAAATTGATGGGGCTGTTGCTTCCACATCCCATAATCATCAGGATGTTTTTCCGCAACTTCTTGTTTAGTTTGTTTTTCCCATAAAGGCAAATCAACCTCCATAAGTTGATTAGTAGGATTCAACTCAGGAGGATTTTCGAGATGAGAATGGATAATTTCGGCTGTTTTTTTAGCTCTCTGAAGAGGACTACAATAGAAACCGTCAATTTTAATACCTTGTAAAGCTTGAGCAACTTTTTGAGCGTCTGCAATCCCCGATTCAGTTAAGATTGACTCATCGCAGCGACCTTGAATTATTTTCTTTGCATTGTAAGTGCTTTGTCCGTGACGAACGATAATAACGCGAGTAGCCAATCTATTAATCCTCTCAGTTTTATAAATTATCCTCAGCTATTTTAGCCTGTAAGCTGCTCCCATTAACTAGTGGTCTATCAATTTTGAATTGATGGGTTGAAACAAGACAAGGGAAACAAGTAGAAAGTAAAACTAAGATGTTACTCATTATATGCGTAGCGGTATCCTTATCCGAAGGTGTCTATCACGGATACACCTGCGGATATACCCTTTAGGGTTAGGACTCATTACTCATCACTTCCCTTCCCATAAAACTTTTTCAGCAAACCCTAAATACTCATTGCTTTTTGTACTCTGACCCAAAAACTTTTGATCGTTTTATTTACTTCATGACGAAACATCCATTTTTGAAATTCTCGTTCGTATTTCTCGCCTTTGGTTTGAAAAGTGTTCCAGGCTTCAGATACTACACCTACTCCCCACAATAAAGCAATATATAAAAACCAGCCCAAATTTGCTGGGGTTAACAAGTGAACGAGTAAAATAAAACCGTTAACAATAATATATTTAGCTAATTTTTGATTAAAGCGATCGCGTTTGTATAAATTAAATGCTTGACGATTCTGGTCTATGGTTTTACGTTCTAACCAATCTTGCTCCGCAGCTTGGATTGTCGTAGGGTCAATGTCCAAATCTGCTGCAATTTCCCAGAGCTGTTGTCTGGTTAATTCGTCTTCTTCTCCCTTGCGAGCCAGGGCAATTTGTAAAATTTGTTGAACATCCTCAGAATCGTAAATTTCGGGATATTGTAGAGGGGGATTGGTCATGGCTTTTTTTATATCTCCACTTTACTATTATGCCTAAATAAATCTAGTTGCAACCGAACAAAACCAGACGGTTTTTACTATACGTTGTAATCCCTTAGATATTGTTACTTTTCGTTACAATACTTTTAATAACAAATACAGGGAATATTTATTAAGTTCCCTTACACGATAGGAGATTTTCCTATGAATGATAATAATAATATTCGTATTGGAAATTTATTTGGTATCCCTTTTTATATTAATCCTTCCTGGTTTTTTGTCTTAGGATTAGTAACCCTAAGTTATGGAGGAGAACTAGCTAACTTTCCCCAATTAAATGGTATTATTCCCTGGCTCTTGGGTTTAGTAGTAGCAATTTTATTGTTTGCTTCAGTTTTAGCTCATGAATTGGGTCACAGTTTTGTAGCGATCGCTCAAGGAATCCAAGTTAAATCCATTACTTTGTTCCTCTTTGGCGGTTTAGCTAGTTTAGAAAAAGAATCGGAAACCCCCCTACAGTCTTTGCTAGTCGCGATCGCGGGACCTTTAGTAAGTTTACTCCTATTTGGGATTTTCCTGGGAATAGGTAATAGTATTCCTCTCAATCCGCCTCTACAAGCTATTATTTCTCTGCTAGCTGCGATTAACTTAGCTTTAGCTTTATTTAATATGATTCCTGGCTTACCTTTAGATGGAGGAAACGTCCTCAAATCTATCGTTTGGAAGATTACAGGAAACCCCAACAAAGGTATTATTTTTGCAGGTAGAGTAGGTCAGGCTTTTGGTTGGTTTGCAGTGGGACTTGGAGCGTTAGCTATCCTAGGTATTAGTCCAATTGGCAGTTTTTGGACTCTGTTAATTGGTTGGTTTTTATTACAAAATGCGGGCTTTGCTGCCCAGTCTGCCACCATACAGGACAAATTAGATCAATATACTGCTCAAGATGCAGTAATACCTAATAGTCCCATTGTTCCTGTCAATCTTACCCTAAGAGAATTTGCCAACGATTATGTCATCGGCAAACAACAATGGCGTAAATTCTTAGTAGTTGATGAATCTCAACAACTATTAGGAAATATTGTCACAGATGATCTAAAACAAATTCCTACTTCTCAATGGACAGAAACTACCCTAGAAACTCTAGTGAAACCACTAGAAAAACTAGAAACTGTAAACCCTGATCAATCTCTACTAGAAATCGTCAAATTAATTGAAACTCAAAAGATTAAAGAACTAGTCTTAGTAACGGAAAATAATGTAGTCTTAGGAATTATTGATAAACCTTCAATTCTGCAACTGTTACAGAAAGATGCAGCAGCTAAAAACCAAGAAAAACCAGAATTAGTAACACCAAGTCCAGTAGAATAACCCTGGTTAATTGCCAAACTGTGTAGGAATAATTCCTGTGAATTATCCCTACATTTTTTTTAAATTAACGTTAGATATAGGACTTCTGACGAAGTCGAAGCAGAGCAATGAACAATGAACAATGAACAATGAACAATGAACAATGAACAATGAACAATGAACAATGAACAATGAACAATGAACAAT
>JASJDF010000135.1 GCA_030065715.1 Xenococcaceae cyanobacterium MO_188.B19
GTGATAGCATTCCCTACAGACCCAGATTAAATAAATTTGAGAGAATTTTCCTATGACAGAAGAAATTACTCTTGCTGGACAAATGCCTAAATTTGGCGGTAGCACTGGCGGATTACTGACTAAAGCTGAGGTAGAAGAAAAATACGCTATCACTTGGAGTAGCTCCAAGGAGCAGGTATTTGAAATGCCTACAGGTGGCGCAGCAATTATGAACGCAGGAGACAACCTTTTGTATCTTGCTCGCAAAGAACAATGTTTAGCTCTAGGTACTCAACTTAGAACTAAATTTAAGCCTAGAATTCAGGATTATAAAATCTATCGAGTTTATCCTAGTGGTGAAACTCAATATCTTCATCCAGCAGATGGAGTTTTCCCTGAAAAAGTCAACGAAGGTCGTGAATACCACGGTAAAAAAGACCGTAAAATTGGCGACAATCCTCAGCCAGCTAGTGTCAAATTCTCTGGTAAAGCACCCTATGAGGTGTAAATATCTTTTAGGGATTGGGAACTAGAAACTGGGTAATAAAATGCGCTATTGCCCTAAATTCTCTAGCATCCAATCTATCTTATAAGCCTACATCGTTTCTTCTATAATCGGTGTAGGCTTTATTAATTAAGTTTGATTAGAACGATACAAAACTGGTGTGACAAACAAACCAATTCCCAGACCAGCTACATAGCCGAATACTGTTACAACTATATTGTCATATTGCCACAAGTTCAAAGTTTGAGCGATCATTTCTGCAAGATAGGCAGAAGTTAAAAAAGTTGCGATCGCAGCACCCAAAAAACGATATTGATCTAACCAATAAAACCCTTTACCCTGATTAACAATATAAATTAGTCTAGTAGTTAAAAGAGCTAACAGTAATCCATAACAACGCATACATACTGCTAGTAAATGGGGAGGAGATATCATTAATCCCATTTCTGGTTGGGGGCAAACCATACCACCCATAAAGTAAATTATTTTGGCAATTATTCCAAAAGGAAACATTGGTAAACTCGCCAAAAATGGTGCTGCTACTGGACCACTCAATAGAGCAATTAGAATAATATCTGATACTAACTTTTTACGAGGAATTGGGTTTTTAGTGAGTAAAAACAAATTAGGAAAAGAGGCTTTGAACATATTTTGTTAATGGGTAATCGTTGATTGTTAATAGTTAGTCCTAAAGGATCCCGCTGCCCCTGCGGGTAGAGCTGACCTTTCAGGTAGAGCTTGCGCAAGCGCATATAGTTAGTGGTTAATTGTTGATACTTGTTAATAGTTAATTTATGAACGAGTTAACTACTATCTTTTTTTCCATCTATCCTACTTTTTATTTAAACCCTATCACATAGTATAAGGACTATTATCTTTATGAGTAAATAACCATTTTCCTTGCGCCTCTTTTGCTACCAAATCTGCATCAGGATAATTTACAATATCTCCAGCAGTTCTATCTCCTATTTCTAAATAAAGAACTATAGCATCAGAGTTATTAATTAAATGATGTCCATTAGCTTCTCCACTGGGAAATCCTGCACAATCTCCTGGCTTTAATATCTCTTCTACTCCATTAGTTACCAAAGTCACTTCTCCTTCCAAAATATAAATAAACTCATCTTGTTGAGAGTGCCAATGTCTAACAGAAGACCAACTACCAGGATTTAAAGTAACTAAATTAACTCCGAAGTTTTTCAGTTGTGCGAAGTTTCCTAATTTCTTTTTACTTCTACCAGCTACCAATTTTCTAAAGGCTTCAGGATAGTTACTTATATTAACTTCAGGAACTAATTTAGGATCAATAAACATAGAGCATTACATGAATTAGTAATTAGGGATTAGTAATTAACAAACTGCTTTTATCGAAAAGGGGGGGAGTACAATAAACCGCCATTTATCCAGAGTTCATTTAAACCTCTATCTAAAGCAAAGGGTTTACCAATATTACGGTCATAAACTTCCCCATAATTACCCACCTGTTTAATAATTCTGAGAGCAAAATCATTAGGTAATCCCATGTCTTCCCCTAATTTTCCTTCTTTACCCAAAAAACGCCTAATTCGAGGGTCTTCAGAATCATCAAAATCAACAATATTCTCAGAAGTAATGCCAAACTCTTCCGCTTGAATTAGAGTATAGGTAATCCACTTTACTGCATCAAACCATTTAGCATCTCCATTAGCTACCAGAGTAGCTAGAGGTTCTTTGGAAATTACCACTTCCAATATCTCATGTTCCTTAGGATTACCCAAAACTACCCTTCTAGCTATTAATTGTGAGCGATCGCTGGTTACTGCTTCACATCTCTCTTGCTCATAAGCAGCATACACAGCATCCGTATCCTCAAATACTACTGGTTTATAATTTACTCCCAATTTCCGCATCGTATCTGCTAAATTTTGTTCGTTAGTTGTACCAGCCAAAATACAGACAGATTTATTTTCCATATCTTGGAGTCTTTTAATCCCACTAGCTTTAGTTGCCATGACTCCTTGACCATCATAGAAAGTAGTAGGTGCAAACTCCATACCCACAGAAGTATCACGGCTAATAGTCCAAGTAGTATTACGACTTAGCAAATCCACTTCCCCTGATTGAACCGCTGTAAAACGCTGTTGGGCGCTGAGATCGCGGTACTCTATTTTTGAGGGATCGTTGAATAAAGCTGAAGCTACAGCCCGACAAATATCTACATCCATTCCCGAATATTCGCCATTTTCATTAACAAAGCTAAATCCAGGCAATTGTCCATTAACACCACAAATCAAGCTACCACGACTTTTAACAATATCCAGACGACTTGCAGCTTTACTAGTGGCATTAGAGTTAGTTGAGCTATCTCCACAAGCAGCTAAAAATAAAGTCAATAATCCTGCTAACAGACCAAAACTCCAAGATTTGACAGAAGATATTTTAGACATAATTATTCATTAGTACCTTTCAACTATTTTTATTTCGGGAAGTAAATAAATTTAATGCTCCAAATACTTTTATCGTAATTTCTGAACAATAGACAAAATATATAAGTCATATTGCCTAAAAATTAAGATTTTCTTTTAGCTAATGTAATGGCTAAAGGAAACATAATCTTACTTTAGTCACACAAATTTTAAAAAATTAAGTAAATTCCCCAAGTTTGAACTCATCTATAATAGTATTTAATACCCATTAACAAGACCCTTTGGTTGAACTTAAATGACTCTCAAAATCATTTACTTCAATTAAAGTATCAAAGACTTTGTCCTAGATTCACTATCTTTGATGAGCTACAATCGTTTTTCAATTCCGAGGTGTTCGTATGAGTAATACCACTAGGCATGATTCTTGGGACTGGTTTTATCCCCGTCAAACCCAAGATAGTGAAATACTCCAGCAATTGGGATTTATTCCAGGTTTCAAGGACTTTTTGATGTTGCGACAGGTACACGCTTTAGAACACGCAACAGTTTGGGTTCTTAGTAGCTTGGGTCAAAATCAAAGCTCTCCTGAAGATAATGAAACTTTGGGGGGACTATCTACAGAAAAAGGATTCTTCCTTTATGGAGATATTAATTCTCTCAAACTCAAGCAAGCAGTCAGAATTGCCCTAACAAGACTCAAAAGAGGGGATTGGGATTTAGCTTTGCATCCTCGCTGTGGTACAAATTCTTCTGTAGCAATAGCCCTAACCACTGGAATGGTTCTTACCACCCATCTTATGCTACCAAGAGAACCTATCGGACAGTTATTAGGAATCGGTCTGGCTACCATGACAGCAGCCTATCTCGCGCCAGAAATTGGGATGTCTGTACAAAAATACATCACTACTTCTATACCTTTCAATCTCAAAATAGATGAGATTGCCAAAACTGTTGATAGATGGGGTCGTTCTGCTCATTTTGTCCGATTACAATGGGAAAATTTGCAATAAAACTTAAAATTTGTCCCGTTATACCGCCATCCAATAGTATTTTGTTATTTAAAGTCATTTAATCAAAAAAAAACATATGGCAATCAAACGCGGTTCTAAAGTCAGAATTCTTCGTAAAGAGTCATACTGGTACAAAGATGTTGGTACTGTTGCTAGCGTCGATCAAAGTGGTATTAAGTACCCTGTAATTGTTCGTTTCGACAAAGTTAACTACAATGGCTTCAGTGGCAGTCCTACTGGAGTTAACACTAATAACTTTGCGGAAGGCGAGCTAGAAGAAGTTAGTTAACCTTCACAGGGGGCATGATAGGCTATCTTTAGAATTTTATTAGGATAGTCTTAACTTTGCCAGAGTTACCAGAAGTAGAAACAGTCCGCCGAGGACTTGATAAATTAACAACTAAGCAACCAATTGAGGGTGGCGAAGTTTTACTCCAAAGGACTCTTGCTTACCCTCTTTCTAGTAGTCAATTTTTGGCTGATTTAGTCGGAAACTCGATTATTAGCTGGTCAAGAAGAGGTAAATATCTGCTTGCTAGACTATCATCTGGTAGTTTTATGGGTATACATCTTCGCATGACTGGTCAACTTCTATGGGTTAAACGAGATACTACTCTACAAAAACATACTCGTATTCGTCTTTTTTTTCCTGATAATCAAGAATTACGCTTCGTTGATACTCGCACTTTTGGTAAGTTTTGGTTAGTACCTTCGGATGTTGTACCAGAAACTATCATTACAGGCTTGCAGAAATTAGCCTTAGAGCCTTTCGATCCGGAGTTTACCCCTGATTATCTAGCCCAGAAAATTAATAAGCGTCGTCGCCCGATTAAAACCTTGTTACTAGAGCAAAATATAGTAGCAGGTATTGGCAATATTTATGCTGATGAAGTTCTTTTTAAAAGTGGCATTAAACCTGATGTGTTGGGTATGGATTTACGACCAACTCAAATTCAACACATCCACAATGCCATAGTGGAAGTTTTGCAAACAGCAATAGATAAGGGTGGTACAACCTTTAGTGATTTTTTAAATCTTTTGGGAGTCAATGGTAACTATGGGGATGCTGCTTGGGTATATGGTCGGAAAGGTGAACCTTGTAAAGTTTGTGCAACTCCTATTGAAAAGATTAAGTTATCTGGACGTTCTTGTCATTTTTGCCCTGTTTGTCAAAATTAATTGTGGGCGACAATTTGAAAGAGCTTTATCCAAACAAAAAAAGCTCAGAGCCATGAATATAAAAGTGAGAGATATTGCTTTAAGTCGTGAAAAATGGAAAGAAAAAGCTAAACAACTGGAAGCTAGTTTACAAGAAAAAGAACTACAAATAGAAGAACTTAAAAAAACTAGACAACAAAGAAATCAATCAAAAGTAGATTTGATAACAGTAGATAGCATCAATTTGTTGCATAAAAATCTTTCAGGTTGATAAATTCTGAAAAAAGTTCAGTAAAGTGAGCAATTAAAACTTGACGAGCTAGAAGTCGTTTATAATTAGCAGAACCGTGAATATCACTGATAGGGGAGATTTCCTGTTGCAGAATCGGAAAAGCACCTGTAATGGTTTCTGGAGTTACTCTTTTGCCAAGGAAGTAATTACTGGTTTGCTTGAGAAATAGAGGAATAGGGGCAACTCCACCCATAGCAATAGAGATTCGAGCAATTACATCACCATCATAGTTAAGGAAAATAGCACTATTGACCGCAGAACAATCTAAATATTGACGTTTGGAGATTTTTTCAAAATTAAATTGTGTCGCTACAGCAGGAATCCCAATAATAATTTCTGTCAAAATTTCGTCTGCTTGCTTCTCGATCTTTTTATAACCTTGGAAAAATTCTCTTAGAGGTACTTTACGAGCATTATCTCCTTCTTGTAAAACTAGATCGGCATTGAAAGCCAAAAGCATCACGCTAACATCTCCAATGGGAGAAGCAGTAATAATATTTCCGCCCACAGTAGCACGCTGACGAATTGTATGGGATGCAATTCTCTGAATGTAAGTTTGAATCTGAGGAATCAGCTTAATAATGGCAGGATGGTTAGCAAAGTCGGCAAAAGTTGTTAGTGCGCCAATGTGAATACTATTTCCCTCAGTTTTAATTCCCTTCATTTGGGGAGATCGGTTTAACAACCGCACCTTAGAATTTGCCAGGATATCCCCCTGCTGAACATAAAGATCTGTTCCTCCTGCAATAGTAAATTCAGGTGATACTTTCCCATTTTCTGATGCTGAAATTGACTGGGGTAACTGTTGCAAGCGATCGCGAATATGGCGGAAATATTCAGGAATAATCCCCTTATCAATCCAAGTTTCTAGATTATGAACTTCTTCCTTGCCAAGAGATTGCACTAAAGCACTACCTGCACGTTTAATCGCACCGTAGCCAGTACAGCGACAGAGATTGTTATCCAGAGCAGTTTTAATTCCTACCTCATTTATATCCGTCGCCTCTCCTAATAGGTATCCCGTTAAAGACATAACAATTCCAGGAGTACAGAAACCACATTGCGTTGCGCCGTAATCTACCAATGCTTGCTGGATGGGAGAAAGCTTTGCTTGGTTTAATCCTTCTATAGTAACGAGATGTTTCCCTGATAATTCCCCTAAAGGTAGCAAACAAGATAGGACAGTTTTATAAACCAGTTTTTCGCCTTGTAATTCTCCTACCAGTACCGTACAAGCACCACATCCTCCTTCTTTGCACCCCTCTTTAGTTCCCGTCAGTCTTTCTGATAAGCGCAAATAGTCTAGTACTGTCACACCAGTCGGTTGAGAGGTGCAGATGGTGCGATCGTTGAGGATGAAGTGGATTTGACCAGTCATGGATAAAGCGAGCAAGCTTTTATACTTCTCTTAACTTGCTCTTAATTATTATTTTCAATTAAGGTGCTTTGCGGTAAGGCGAAAACTCAGTGAAAATTTACATAAACAAGGAAAAATACTGGATTTTATTAAGTTTTGTGGTAATGTGACTTTTGGATTTAGTTTGGCGATCACCTTTGATAGTGTTTCGCTCAAATCCTACGGCAAAAGTTCTGATTTATTTATAATTTGATTTTGGATAATCTATTTAACCATACAATTATCAGTTGCCTGAGAAACAACTAGCGTAATAGTATAATCCGATGCTTTTATCTTTTGATTAGTTTTCGGATAAGGTTCAGCTTTGACAAACTCTATTACATAGTTATCAAATATTTGTATAGCTAAATCTTGACGACTTACATTGTTAATCAGGTTTAAAGTTCCTAAATCTTGTTTATTTACTAAAATTTTAACAGCGACTTGTATTTGCCCTGCCTCAAAACAATTTAGCTCAGAAGGACATCTTGAATCCTCTATTATTCCTAGTAAAATTAGCTCAACTTCTCCAGAATTAATACAGGCAACTTCATCAATCTTAAGTTTAAACTGAGTTCCAAAATCTGCACAAGTCATGTTTTTTTGCCCTTGAGCGAAAATTTCATAGATGGGAATGACAAGATTTGTATTGTTTTTTTTAAGATGATGATTTAGCGAAGAGGCAACACTATTATCTAAGAAAAGACCACCAAAGAGAATTAGAATCAAACTCCAGGTAATCAAAACTTTTGATTTTAATTTGTTAGATTTAAATATCATGTTTCACGATGGGAAGGCTGATTAGACCTCTTGCATAATT
The DNA here is from genome assembly GCA_030065715.1 of Xenococcaceae cyanobacterium MO_188.B19. Classification (GTDB taxonomy): domain Bacteria; phylum Cyanobacteriota; class Cyanobacteriia; order Cyanobacteriales; family Xenococcaceae; genus JASJCP01. The sequence continues at coordinate 7,566 of JASJDF010000135.1, forward strand.
AATTGAGCGTATTTCTATAAACCCCTAATCATAATGTACATAGCGATTATTCAAAATCACTGAAACAACCAAAATTCGTATTTTTGCAAGAGGTCTATTAAGAAGAGTCGAATCTTGACAATTCAGTCTAGTCGCTATTAAACTTTCACTCCTATCCTCTCCTTTCAGCCTTTTGTTATGGAGGAGCAAAGAATTCACCTTTGATCCTCCTCAATCTTCTCTATAATCCAGGAGGTACGTTGAAATCTGCAACAATACCATCAACTGAAGCTCCATAACAATCGGCATTAGGTCCCATGCCAAATTTAGCAAAAGTTGTCCAAGCCGCTTTTCTCACTTTGGCATGATCGGACACGCTCAATTTCCCTGCTGCTAGCAAGTCATTCAGTGCTTCTAAAATAGCATCACGGGCATCAAGGAAACTTGGATTTGAAGGAGCTAATTTTAAGCCATCAACCACGATCTGCCAGCCTATCTGATGTCCTCTTTCTGCGGAGCCCAGTTCAGAGCCAATTTTTCGGTTCATATCCATCAGTGTTGCACACCAGATTTCACCAATGTTATGTGGTGAATTTATATAACGGTCTGTCCCCAAGTTATCAAAATAATCGGGGAAATCACTATCGTAAGGGTATTTACGAATGCCGCGCGGATCATCAACCACCCAGTCCCCTGTCACTACCTTCTCTATTGGCTTACCGAAGTTCTGGATTGTTAGGGCAAAATAGTCACTCCAGCCCTCTCCCATGCCACGGCTTTGGGGGTCTTGGAGTGCTCCAGGACTATTCATTCGACCGCCTACTAACCGATTGGTAACACCATGTACAAACTCATGGAAGACAACATCCGAATCAAAAGCAGTATGCCTTCCAGTACCTGTAACTAGACCCATATTCATAATTGGATTTTGACCATCAGGGGAAGTTCTCATGTTGGCGGTACCCCAAACTGCACCACTGTGGGCGCGCGCCCTTACTGGATCACCTGCACCACTTGCACCAGAGAAATTTACCTGTTGAAAGTTTCCTGCCGGTTCATCGAAGCCGAGCATATAAAAGAAATCATGCATATAGTTGCAGAAGTAGAAGATGTTCAAAACCTTTTGGTCATCTCCTATTCCACTGGCAGGATCGAAGACAACTTTTCCAGCTTGGATTATCCCTTGTAGAGTAGTGCTAGAGTAACCTAATGTAGCAATAGTATCATTGCCGATGCACTTGTCGTCAGTACACCAGTGACCAGGGAAGTTTGGTAAGGGCGGACCACTGGGTACGGGATAGTCACTCAAATCTCTGGGAAATGAAACCATCTGCCTGGGTGTTTTTCCTGGATTGTGCGTATAAACATTTCCTTCTCCTAGAGCAGTATACATCAAGCTCTGACAGTATAATATCTCAGGCTCTGATTGATCTGCCGAGACAATAACTTCGTATTGACCAGAGTAATCAGGCAGTGTGATCTGCACATGCCATCCTAGGCGGGCATCAGGGTTCTGGTAAAAGAGTACTAGATGTGCTGGAATGAGTTCAGCAAAAGGTCCTTTATCCACTACCTTGGGTTGACTAGGCATAGGGAAGGATGCCAACACAGTTGGGGTATAGTCGGTAAGGTCGATATTAATTGGAGTAAGCTGTTGACCCCAACCATCAGTAGAGACTTCAGTTTCATCTGAAGTAGACACATGTTCTGCTGCTGCCATAACTGCCCTTGTAACGTCGATTCGCGGAGCAATGTCAACTCCTGGAGGAAGGTCGGCATTATTTCCAGCAACTTCTTTAATTGCTCTTTCGGGAGTGAATCGGACAGTACGAGCCATCTGAAAAACAGGAATTCCCAGATAGGTTTGGTGCAATTGGACGACAGAACTTCCTGCACTTGTTTGCTCCACAAAAGGGTCGGGAATGAACTCTGCAGGGTTGCTTGGAGCAAAGCCTAGTGCTGTAGTTGTTTGACGAACATGAGATAGAGCCTGCTCAATTATCGGACCTTCCGTACTTGGGGCGCTACTAGATCGCAATAGGTTTGCAGTTCCAGTCAGCGAGTTGAGATAAGAGACACTAACTGTATGTTCTCCTGGTAGTGACTCAGAAACCAATGAGGCAGCGTTATTCAGCTCACTGGCACGAGGTTCAGTAGCACGGTTGGCGCTAAAGTTACGAGTATCAATTTCGCGTACCATAATATATACCTACCTTTTTTTGTGAAACTTTACTTTTGGTTAAAATTTATGCGTTTGCAGTCACCCATACAGCGGCAGCATTAACGCGGGTAATATCAGCAGCGTAGTCAAAATCTACGAAGGTATCCTTATCTGTGTGATAGTTGGGATTGTTCTCGGCTGGAGAACCTGGTTCCGGACCGATGAAATAATCTTCAGAAGTAATGCAAGCAGCATAGCCATGTTCGTGGAAGCTAGCATGATCGCTTCTCCCAGCAGCAGGATCTGGCTCTGTATAAATTTGAGGGAGTTCTAAATCGGAAGCTACCTTGGGAATTAGACGCTTTATCCTTTCCGCAAGCACCAGAGACCGAGCCTGAACATCGGCTGAAGGTCTATAGCCAACATGAACTTCAAACGAACGGGGAGGAACAACATTGTAGCCAATCATATCCATTTGATATACCCCAATTATGGGAGCCCCTAACATTGCTTGAGTTCTTGCGTAAGCTTTGCTACCCACTAAGCCGTGTTCTTCTGCGTTAAAAAGGACGAAACGAATCGTTCTCTTGGATGGCTTGATAGCAGCTATTTGTTTGACAGCATCGGCTATCGCTAAAACAGCAGCAATACCACTAGCATCATCATCAGCACCTGGTGCGGGATCGCTTTCGGCATCGTAAGGACGGCTGCGATTAGCCGTAGAATCTAAGTGTGCAGTCACCAAAACAATTTCTTCTGATTCACTACCCCGTAGCTCTGCTTCTACGTTATCCAATTCCCGTCCTTCGTGAACAAATCGATCTATTCTGATGCTGAAATCACCACCACCAATTTTTTCCAGATCCTTTGCCAAGGCTTCGGTGACTAGACTAATATCTGGACTATGGATATGGCGACTTTTAATGTTGATTCCTCTTGATTCATCAAGCGGTTTTACTCCTGTATATCGTTCTAGATATCCACGAATTGAATCGGGGGTAATTTGATTCAGTTTTTCTAATTCAATATCACTTAAAGATGGTTCGACAGTGCTTGTTTGAAGAAAGCTTGCTATTCTGGCATTACGACCTTCTCCAAACGGTTCGAGTAAACTGAGATCGGGTAACAGCTTGAGATTATGTCCATGAAAAGACTCTTCAAAGTGACATTCCTCTATAGAATGATCGCCAGGTAAGGCAACATAGAGTTCTTCCTCTTCAGGTGGAGAAGCCAAAACCCATTTTGAATTAAGAAAACCATTACTTGTTTGCCGATCATCCCTTAGCAGATACACTTCTGTTGTTAGAGGATCGTCCTCTCTCCCTAACGGCTTGACTTGAAAGCCCTGCTTAGTGAGAGTTAGTATGGATGAAGTTGTAGCGATCGCGTAAACTTGATTTCCCTTTTCTCCCTTCACATACAAGGGAACGACTGATAGACCTCTAATAACTGATCGCCATGGTTGTTCGCTTTGTTCTGCTGGAACAGTGATACGAATATATCGCAAATGCTCGCTATTGAGTACATCCTGAACTAGACGTGGATGAGGTACTACCTGCCAACCTAAATCATTAGCAACTTTACGTTCTTTACTATCTTCTCCTACAAAGAAGCAATTCTCAGGAGCGTTAGTATAACCAGCTCTTTCTGCTGCAAGCTGAAAGATTTCTGGAGAGGGTTTACTAACACCAACTACTGAGCTATAAATAAGTAAGTTTTGCTTAAAGAAACTATAAATTCCAGCTTCTTCAAGCACTCTCTTCATGTCATCTTCTGTTTCATTACCAGTATTGGATATGATACCTATTTGAAGATATTTTTCTTTTAACTCCTGGAGGACATTTGGTATATATGGATAAATATCTAGTCCTTCTAAACGGTAGGGAGGAGGCGAGATCTTTGGAGTCCCCAAAGTATGTCCAATGTCAAAAAAGATGGCTGGTATTTTAGTTTCATTCATTTAAAAATCACCGAGTCTAATATGTTCCGAGAGTAATTTCTTTAACTCCACTATGTTTTCCTTTTCTTGTTCCTTAACCTTTCTCCAAAAGGCTTG
>JASJDF010000136.1 GCA_030065715.1 Xenococcaceae cyanobacterium MO_188.B19
CTATTTTCGATGAAGGTCATAACGAAATGGTACTTGTTAGAGATATCGACTTCTTTAGCCTTTGTGAGCATCATATGTTGCCTTTCATGGGTAGAGCTCATGTAGCTTATATTCCTAATCAGAAAGTAGTAGGCTTGAGTAAACTGGCTCGTATTGTGGATATGTACGCTCGCCGTCTCCAAGTTCAAGAGCGTCTGACTCGCCAGATAGCAGAAGCACTCCAAGAAGCATTAGAACCTCAAGGCGTAGCTGTAGTCATGGAAGCAACTCATATGTGTATGGTGATGCGAGGGGTACAAAAACCAGGATCTTGGACAGTAACGAGTACTATGTTAGGTGTATTTGAAGAAGAACAAAAAACCCGTGAGGAATTTTTAAATTTAATTCGTCATCAACCTAGTTTTATGTAGTAGCTTTAGAGGATAAAACACTATTGATTGTATCAGGGGTTTGGTATTACCAAACCTTTTTTATTTAAATAGTCACTAATTGCCAAATCAATTATGAATCTTGCTCCACAATACTTATTTTTACTACTAACAACCGTTTATCATATCTTTGCTAGCGTAAAAGAAAAAAAGCAAATACCGCCACCAGGTAGGTTAATCGATCTTGGTGGATATCGGTTACATTTATATTCCCAAGGAGAAGGTAATCCTACAGTAGTTTTAGATCATAGTTTAGGTGGAATTGAAGGTTATTTCTTAATAGAATCTTTAGCCAAACTGACTAAAGTCTGTATTTATGATCGCGCTGGTTATGGTTGGAGTGATAAAAGTTCTAGAAAACGCAATAGTAAGGTAATTGTATACGAACTCGATGAATTATTAACTAAAGCTAATATTAAACCGCCTTATATTTTAGTTGGTGATTCTTTTGGGAGTTATAATGTGAGACTATATGCTCATGTTTTTCCAGAGAAAGTAAAAGGAATAGTTTTAACTGATGCCTTACATGAAAATGCTATGTTAACCATGTCACTACAAATTATTGCTTTAAAAACATTCTTTTTTTCAGGTTTTCTAATATCCATACTAGGCTCCCTATTGGGCATCATTAGATTTTTAGGAATCTGTGGAGTTTTTGAACTAATTAAACCAGAATTAAAAAAGTTTCCCAAACCAATAAGAGATCAAGTCAAAAAATCTTTTTATGGCTATCGTCATTGGTTAACAATGGCACAAGAAATTTGGCATATTGATGACAGTGCAGAACAGGTAAAAGTAGCCAATGATTTTGCTGACTTACCAATAGTTAGTATTAAATCTAAAACATTCTTTAAACCTTCGATTTTTACTTATTTTTTACCATTAAAAGCAATAGATAAACTACGAAATAAAATTCATCAAGACTTAAGCCAATTATCCACTAACTATACCGAACTTCAAGCAAAATCTAGCGGTCATTTTGTCTGGCTCGATCAACCAGAAATCATCACCCAAGCAGTAAAAATAATCTTATCAAAGTGAATACTAGGCAATCTTGAGTAAATCTAATTTAGCGTGCTGAATGCTTGTTTCGCTTATCTGGTGTTCTGCTGTTTTAGCTTTTAGCTATTCTTGAAAATTGAGTGGGCTGCTGGACGCACCATTTTCCACCATTTATATAACCATTTATATAATATCATGTCAACACCGCGAGCCTGACGGCAGTCGCTGGCGCGTGTGGATATGCTTCTTAGCCAGAAGCATCCCTCGCGGTCAAACTTTGTGTGACTATGGCAACAAATTTATCAATCGATCCAAAATTGCTAGAAGAAGCTTTAAAATTGGGGGTTTTAGTACTAAGAAGGATACGGTAAATCAGGCTCTTTTAGAATTTATCCAGAGAAGAAAACAACAGGAAATTATCGAATTATTTGGTAATTTTCCTTGTGATGAAGATTATGATTATAAAAAAGAACGTAAAGAGTGGTGTACTTGTAGATACTTGTATTTGGTCGCTTGCTTTAAGAGGTAAAACACCAAGAGATCAAAAAGTTGCTTAAAAACTGACTGTATTAATTAAAGAAAATTGTACCAAAATTATTGGTCTAATTCGACAAGAAATTCTTTTAGTAATTAATTAAAATTAACTTTAAAATATAAGCTTTTACATATATAAATTAAAAATACTCTTGTAATTTTTCGTTATTTTTAATCTCTTTTGCTAAACTTGAACGACATATTATAGTTGCAGATCGTTTATCTATCTCTACAAAAACTTTGCCAACAAATAAACTTTTAACACTGGGTATTTTATAAATAGTAAAACCCTCTAACTCTGATGTAGCTGTAAACCCTAAATCGGTTAATACTTCTTGAATGTTCTTTTCAAATACTCGACTTTTTTTATAGACAGCAGTAACAGTAACACTACGATTAAAAGTTGCCCCCAAAATTCCCGTAACTACGCTAACACCTAAGCCTAACTGATATAGTAAGGATTGCTCTATGCCCAGTCTTGCACCTTGAGTAAAACCAATAAAAAATACAATGAGATTGGTGCAAGCGAAGTAATAAAGAAAAGTTATGCCAATTCCAGGTGGTTCGATTTTAAACAACACTAAGACTAAATCCCAGATAAATTTAGTAACTAATAATCCCCTCAGCATAGCACCAATGATGGATCGCACCGATCGCCATTTTCGGTATTTTATGCGTCAGATAACTCGTAATACTCTGCTCTATACGGAGATGGTAACAACTGGGGCTATTATACACGGCGATCGCAAAAAACTTCTAGGATTTTCTAAAGAAGAAAAACCTCTAGTATTACAGTTAGGGGGAGATAATCCCATTGAATTAGCAGAATGTGCCAAGATAGCCCAAGATTGGGGTTATGATGCGGTAAATTTGAACATTGGCTGTCCTAGCCCTAGAGTGCAGAGTGGTAATTTTGGTGCTTGTTTGATGGCACAACCCGAATTAGTCGCCCAAGCAGTTACAGCAATGCAAAAAGTTGTCACTATTCCCGTCACTGTAAAACATCGTATCGGAATAGACGATCGCGATCGCTATGAAGATATGGCAGAATTTGTCAGGATTGTCGCTTCTGCTGGGTGCAAAAACTTTAGCGTACACGCCCGCAAAGCTTGGTTAAAAGGCTTAAGTCCCAAGGAAAACCGCAATGTACCACCACTCAGATATGAAGATGTATATCGTCTTAAAACTGATTTTCCCCATCTGTTTATCGAAATTAATGGCGGTATTAAAACTTTAGAACAAGTATCAGAATGTCTTAATTATACCGATGCAGTAATGATTGGTAGAGCTGCTTATGACAATCCTTATCTATTTGCCACAGTAGATCGGGATATTTACGGAGAAACTAATTTACCTCCTACCCGTCATCAAGTGGTAGAAGCTATGTTTCCCTACATAGATTATTGGATCGGTAAGGGTGTGAAACTCAATACTTTGACTCGTCCTATGCTGCAAATTTTTACAGGACAAGCAGGAACCAAAGCTTGGAAAAGATATATCAGTGAAAATGCTCACTTGCCATCCGCGAATTCTTTGGTAGTGAGTCAAGCATTAGCACAAGTGGCTCAGTAAAAACTCTTAAGAAAATATTAAAATATTTAGGATTCAATGTTGGTGGATGCTAAATTTATCTTATAGCAAATATATAAAACTTAAACTTGCTTTAGTTAAGTAAGTATAAATTCCGTTAGCCACCTATATAAAAGGCTGACTTATAAATAGCGCACCTGCACTAATATAGAGCGGGTGCGTATATTATTTATCAGTTAACAGTGATCAGTTAAATACTCTCTCCCAGGATGCCAAAGGAAAACCAAGTTATTTGTGTTGAGACTCTAGCCGTATCTAATATATAAAATAAAGTTTCCCTTTCTTGTCATGCAATTATCAACTCAAATTCGCCAATACTCTCCAGAAGAATATCTACAGTTAGAAGAACAAGCGGAATCAAAAAGTGAATATCAGGATGGAGCAATTGTACCAATGGCAGGAGGAACGACTAATCATAATGAAATTGCGGGAAACTTTTATGTAAATCTCAAATTTGGCTTAAGAAAGCAAAATTATCGCGTTTATATAGGTGATGTGCGTCTCTGGATACCTCGCTATCGCGTCTATACCTATCCAGACGTAATGATAATTAAAGGAGAGCCTATTTATGCAGATAAAGGAACTACCACGGTAACTAATCCCATCTTAATCGCAGAAGTATTATCAAAATCCACTCAAAATTACGACCAAGGAGATAAATTTGCCTATTACCGTTCTATTCCTGAAATAGAAGAATATATCTTGATTTCCCAAAAACAATATCACGTTATGCAATACAGTAAAACTGAAGCGGGGAAATGGTTGTTATCAGAATATGAGACAGAAAATACAACTATTCAACTATCTTCAGTTAATTTTGAGTTAGACTTATCCGAAATCTATACAGGCGTTGATTTTAGTGAGATTGAATAAGTAGGGTGGGCATTGCCCACCCTACCTAATAATTTAATTATTAGCAACGACCGACGTTTAATGTTTAATGAAAACCATAGTAGTTAAAATTGGCACATCTAGTCTGACTCAATCTACAGGTCAAATTGCGATCGCAACTATTGCATCTTTGGTTGAAACCCTTAGTAGTCTTCGCTGCCAAGGATATCGTATTGTTTTAGTATCTTCTGGTGCAGTAGGAGTAGGTTGTGTAAGGCTAAATTTGGCTGAAAGACCCCGAAAAATAGCTCTCAAGCAAGCTGTAGCAGCGGTGGGACAGGGGAGACTGATGCGGATTTATGATGATTTATTCAGTAGTTTGGGTCAACCCATTGCCCAGGTATTATTAACTCGTAGGGAGTTAATGGAACGGAATTCTTATGTTAATGCTTCTAATACTTTCAGTGAATTATTAGACTTGGGAGTAATTCCTATTGTTAATGAAAACGATACTATTGCGACAGATGAATTAAAATTTGGTGATAACGATACTTTATCCGCTTTAGTAGCCAGTTTAATCCACGCAGATTGGTTATTTTTGCTAACAGATGTAGATAAATTGTATTCTGCCGATCCGAGAGTTGAACCCAATGCCAAACCTATCGATCTTGTTCCGAAGGAAGAATTTAATCAGTTACAAGTAGATGCGGGTGGTAGTGGTTCCAGTTGGGGTACAGGAGGGATGGCAACAAAATTAGCAGCAGCTAGAATTGCGACTAGTTCAGGGGTAACAATGGTTATCACTCAAGGAAAACAACCCCAAAATATCATTAAAATCTTGCAGGGAGAACCTTTAGGCACAAAATTTGAACCCCAATCTCAAACTGATAATGCGCGCAAACGCTGGATTGCTTACGGTTTAATCCCGATGGGAAAACTTTATTTAGATAGTGGGGCAGTTAAAGCGATCGCAAAAAATGGTAAATCATTACTATCAGCAGGAATTACTAAAATAGAAGGAGAGTTTACCAACTCTGATGCGGTGCAACTATGTAATGAGAATGGTATAGAAGTAGCTAGAGGTTTGGTCAACTACAATCATTTAGAAGTCGCAAAAATTAAAGGAGTACGTTCTGATAAAATCAGCGAAATTTTAGGTTATCCAGGTGTAGAAACTGTAGTGCATCGAAATAACTTAGTTGTGAAAGAATTTCGCTTTTTTGATGAAGATTAAAAACAAGCAGGTAAGATAAATTAATTATTTCTCTTTTATGGTTCTATTATTAACTTTATAGCCACAAGATCTGAATAAACTTTTTACCTCTAAGAACTCTTGGAGGGATAACTAAAAATGAATTATCCCCCCAAGAATTAATATTCTGTTACTAGAAGCCTCAACACTAGAAGCCAGGAAGATTTAGACCACTGGTTAGTTCTTCCATTCGCCCACGCATCATTTCTGTGGACTTAGTATAAGCTTCTTTCATGGCATCAGTTACCATTTCCGAAACAGCCTCTGCTCCCTGACTGAGAGCATCAGGAGAAATTTCGACACGACGAGGTTCTTGATTACCACTCATGACGACTTTAACTAAGCCATCTCCTGCAATGCCTTCTATTTCTAGCTGTTCTAATTCTGACTGGAGTTCTTGCGCTCCTTTTTGAACCTCCTGAGCTTTTTGAAAAGCATCAGCAAGTTCTTTCATTTTACCAAAGGGATTTTTCACCATATCTAGTAATTATTGTGAGTATAGACTAAGAGTTAATAGCGAGAAAGGTAAGTGTTTTAGAATTCACCTACTAATTTTACTTCTGGTTCTAAAGCTACTGACCAATGATATTCTACTTTCTCTTGAACATAACGGATGAGTTGAAAAATATCATTAGCAGATGCACTGCCACAATTAAGAATAAAGTTGGCGTGACGATGAGAAATTTCTGCATCTCCAATTTTATGTCCTTTTAATCCTAGCTGCTCAATTAACCATCCCGCTGCCTGGGGTTGAGGATTACGAAAAACACTACCACAACTGGGTAAATGATAGGGTTGACTATTTTTACGTTGTGTCCAATTAGCACTAGATAACCCCATCATCTCCGCTTTGGTAAAACCTGGTTGTAGCTGCATGACGGCTCGAATCACAAATTTATTGGTTCCCTGTAAATTAGAAGTGCGATAACTATATTCTAATTCTTGGGGACTTACTTCTTTAACTGTACCATCGGGCAATAGGACAGTAGCACTTACTAAGATATCTCCTAAACACTGCTGATGCGCTCCCGCATTCATCACCACTGCACCACCTACTGTACCAGGAATACCCACAGCCCACTCTAAACCTTTTAATCCCCGTTTGGCTGCTTTCCAAGCTAATTTAGCAATTGGCTCTCCCGCATTGGCGGTAAGTAGCCCTGTTTCCTCCTCAAAATTATAATTACGGAAATAACGAGTGCTAAGGACTAAACCTGGAATTCCGCGATCGCTGATAAGTAAATTTGAACCTGCACCCAAGAGAGTAAGGGGTATATCCTGAGATTGATACCAATCAAAACAGGCTTCTAGATGTTCCCAGTTTCTCGGCGCAGCATACCATTGAGCTTCTCCCCCTACACGATAAGAAGTTTGAGGAGCTAGAGAAACATGAGTTTGAATCAGGCGATCGCTTAAAAGATTCATAATAACAGGATAGATATATTAACAAGATAGATATTTTTAGAGAATATTACCTATTTGAAGTAATTTTTTAGGTAAATTTTTTACTCTACTTAGTTGTGGCTGACTAGGGGTACAAAATATTGTTCCCGATGTCAAGGATAATCTAACTTATGTATTGAGATTTGTGTAGGATTTGTTGATTGTTCATCGTTCATTGCTCCCTTGTCTCCCTTGTCTCCGTGTCTCCCGTGTCCCCTCAGTCTCCCTTACTTCTTACTCAATAACTCAAGGGTTGTGGGTATGGTTTGATTAAGGTTTCCTGCACCAAGAAACAAAACTAAATCTCCTGATTCGAGAATTTCTTGTTGTAAAAAAGTAGGCAGAGAATCTAGATTCTGTTGATAGAAAATCTGGGAATGATGTTCCGAGATCGCATCTGCTAATTGTTTTCCGCTAATCCCTTTAGGATTAGCTTCTCCTGCACTATAAATATCAGTAACAATAACTATATCCGCATCACTAAAAGCTTGGGCAAATTCTGCCATAAAAGTTTCTGTACGACTGTAGCGGTGGGGTTGAAAGATGGCAATTACTCTTTTTTCGGGAGAATTATCTGTAACTCTCAGTCTTGCTGCTGCTAAAGTTACGTTAATCTCGCTGGGATGATGGGCATAGTCATCAATTAATTTAATATTATTGACTTCTCCTTTTAGTTCAAAGCGTCGTTTGGTGCCAGAGAAACCAGCCAAACCTTGAGCTATTGCAGGAAATTCTAAACCAATTTTTCTTCCTACTGCGATCGCGGACAAAGCATTACTCAAGTTATGTTTACCCAACAGTTGCAGTTTCAAAACCCCCAAAGACTTACCTTTTTCCCAGATTTGTGCTTCAGTTCCTTGGGCATCATAAACTACATCCGTCACTGTATAATCTGCACCTATTTCTGAATTCAGACTATAGCTAATATCCAAAGCAATATTGTCTTTAATAACTTTATCATCCAAACAACCAATCACTGTTTGGCATTGCCCTGCAAAAGTTTGAAAAATATCAATTACTTCTGTGATATCTTCATAGCGATCAGGGTGATCTAACTCAATGTTAGTAATAATGCCAATACTTGGAGAATGTTTAATCAAAGAGCCATCAGACTCGTCTGCTTCTGCAACTAAATATTTTCCTTCTCCCGCACGAGCATTACCTGACCAAGCATCTACTTCTCCACCTACGATAATAGTTGGGTCTAGACCTGCTTGCAACAACATATACGCGATCGCGCTACTGGTGGTAGTTTTTCCATGAGTTCCAGAAACTGCAATACTTTCATATTCAGTAATAAGGGCAGCTAAAAGGTCAGATCTATGAAAAATAGAACATCCTAATTCTTTTGCTGCTTTATACTCTGGATTACTATCACTAATAGCAGTAGAGCAAATTACTTGAGGTAAAATCGATGATGATTCTGAAGTTCTGGGAATTGGGTTAGTTTTCAACTCAACATTAGCTGTGATCAAAGGAACTACAGGAGAATTTTCAGGGTTAACCTTAACGCTATAACAATTTAAATTACTGGCTTCTTGCTGATAAAAAATCTTGGTACCCAAAGATTCTAAACGACTCGTAATATGACTAGCTTTGACATCCGAACCAGAAACGGGTAACTGACGTTTAGCAACAATATGTGCTAACGCAGACATACCAATACCGCCTATGCCAATAAAATGAAATGGTTTACCTGTTAAATCTACTTTACTCACCCTCAAGTCTCCTTAAAAACCCCGTCTTGTTCAATGGAACTATTCTGAATAATTACGGGCTATCATAGCAGCAATTTTCTGATTAGTTATTTACAACTTAATGAGACAGTTAAGCAAGATTGCCTAACTAGCTTCTATAATTTCACAAAAATTGATTTATGTTACAGCAATTAAGGATTTCTATGTATTTTTTATGGAGTTATGGGAAATGGCTAAGATAAAAAAAAGAAGTAATAAAAATCAATGACACAGAATAATTCTCAGCAAAATTATAATCCTAACCAGCCCGCAGAGGACTTTGACTTCAATAAAGCACAACAAGAAGTTGACGTTCAACAGAAGCTAAAAGAACTAGAAGCCCAGGTATATCAAACCACCAAAGAAACCACTTCCCCTGAGACAGAAACTGAATCTAGGTTTATGGAACAGATAACTGGTGGTATCCAAACTCTCCGCAATTGGTTTGACAATCTACCCCAAGTAGGAAAATTGATCGTTGGGATTGGAGCTATCATGATGGGTTTTTCTGTCCTTAATCTTTTTCTTCATGTGATTACGAATCTAATTAGTGTGGCTATTCTCAGCCTGATTCTTTATGGACTATACAAATACTTATTTTCTAATTCTCAAACTGAGTAATCTTCAGTAGTTCAACCAAAATCAAATATAAACATTTATTGTGAGCCAAATTGAAGTAATTGGTATTGGTTTAGATGGTATATCAGGGTTAAATTCTAAGACTCTTGATCTTGTTAAATCCGCTCAATTCTTAATTGGAAGTTCTCGCCAGTTGAGCTATTTTTCATCTTATTCTGGTCACAAAATAACCTTGGGTGATTTACAACAAGGAATTGAACAGATTCTTGATTTAATATCTCAAGAAACCAATAAGTCGATTGTAATATTAGCTAGTGGCGATCCCCTTTTTTTTGGACTTGGTCGTCTTTTGCTGTCTCAAATACCACCAGAAAAATTACGCTTTCATCCCCATATTAGTTCCCTTCAATTGGCTTTTAGTAGAGTAAAAATTCCTTGGCAAGATGCAAAAATTATCAGTGTTCATGGTCGCAGTCCTGAAACATTAATTAAATATCTTAAACAAGGTACAGAAAAAATTGCTGTTTTAACTGATACTCAATGTAATCCTACAGAAATTGCAAAACTGTGTTTGGATTTAGATATCCCAGTTAAGTATGACTTCTATATTTGTGAAAATTTGGCAGGTGAAGATGAAAAAATCACCTATTTTGCTTCAGAAGATATAGAAAAACTTGCTTCCTTAAAATTAGATAGTTTTAGTAGTTTAAATATTTTAATATTACTACGCTCAACTACTTCTGAAAGCAAGTTGGAACTAGATTCTTTACCTAAATTTGGCTTGCCTGATTCAATATTTTCCAATTACTCCGATCGCCCAGGATTAATTACTAAAAAAGAAATCAGAATTGCTATCTTAGGACAATTAGAATTACAATCTTCTCAAGTAGTTTGGGATATTGGTGCGGGAACAGGTTCAGTATCTATTGAAATTGCTCGTCTCTGTCCCAAATCCCAAATTTTTGCCGTAGAAAAAACCGCTATTGGCTATTCTTTAATTAAAGAAAACTGCCAACGTTTTCAAGTGGATAATATTCAAGTATTAAATGGCAAAGCTCCAGAAATATTACTAGATTTACCCAATCCCGATCGCGTTTTTATTGGTGGAAGTGGTGGCAATTTAGAATCTATCTTAGAACTATGTTCTGAAAAACTTTTACCCGAAGGATTGTTAGTAATAGCTTTAGCAACTGTGGAACATTGTTATGAAGCTCTCAACTGGATTAAAACCCAGAATTGGCACTATAACCTATTGCAACTTCAAATATCCCGTTCTACATCCATTGCTAATTTAACTCGCCTCTCTCCCCTTAATCCTGTTACTCTAATTAAAACCTATCCTTCCATATCTAAAGCCAATTGATAAATCTCCCTACGAGATAAAGAAGTTAATTTTGCCAAATGACGACTGGCTTGAGATCGCGTCATTCCCTGTGCCAATAACTGCGCCAATTCCTGTTTAATTTCTGTTTCTGAGGTGATCAAAGATTCTGTAGTTGCACCACCTAAAACTAAAGTGTATTCGCCTTTTGGCTGACGGGTTCCTTGATATAACGCGATCGCATTTCCTAAATTACCCCGCCAAAATTCTTCATGGATTTTGGTTAATTCTCTCCCTAAAACTACTCCTCGCTCCTGTCCCATAACTAGGCTTAAATCTTGTAAAGTCTTTAATAAACGATGGGGAGCTTCGTAAAAAATTATCGTTCTCGTCTCATGCTTCAAACTTTCCAGTCTGGCTTGTCGTAAACTCTGTTTAGTAGGAAGAAATCCCTCAAAAACAAAGCGATCGCTAATCATTCCCGAAGCTGTTAATGCCGTCAAACTTGCGCTAACCCCAGGAATAGTTATTACCTCAACTTTTGCTGCGATCGCGGCAACTACCAGTTCTTGACCAGGATCGGATATACTAGGCATTCCTGCATCACTTACTACAGCGAGGTTCATTCCCGCTTCCAGTTTCTGAACTAATTCTACAGTCCGAGAATGCTTGTTATGCTCGTGATAGCTAATTTGAGGCGTAGTAATTCCAAAATGTTGTAATAACTTCCCTGTGTGGCGAGTATCTTCCGCTGCAATAAGATCCACTTCCTCAAGAATTCGCACTCCTCGGGGAGTCATATCTTCCAAATTACCAATAGGAGTTCCTACTAGATACAATTTACCCAAAGTGCCAGTTTTTGCCATCTCCATCTCATCTTAAGCAGTGTCTATATTTTAATTTCTAAGTTAAAACAGGAATATCTATTATTGATTTACCTGCATAGTTTTTGGCTCTATAGATAATGAATTTGAACAGTCAGCTAATCAGCAAATTAGCTTCTCTTCACGATACTCAATTTACAGG
>JASJDF010000137.1 GCA_030065715.1 Xenococcaceae cyanobacterium MO_188.B19
GATTCAGTTTTCTTTTATGTTAATTTGAGTTTTAATGGCTCACCGTTAAGCTTTATTGCACATCAACAGGCTTAATTTCTTTCTCAAAGCCAATATAAAAAACTATTGAGTAGGTTGAGCATAATTATGAAACTGGTTTTAGGATGAAGTTAGCTCAAGGCTTCAAACCCTAGAATGTGGCTATAGTTGGCGGACTACGCTAAAATTTCTTAACCATGACGACAAGAATTTAAGCACCAAGCAAGATTCTAATGTGACAGTAGAAGCCAGTAACTAGTGGTTTATCTATCTCAATTGAATAACCCCTAAGTATTTTGAAAAAATGACTGGTCTAACCAAAAACTTTGAAGAAATTGAACATACCGCTGATTGGGCTTATTGGGTTAAAGGGAAAAATTTAGCAGAGTTATTGATTCAAGCAACTTTGGGACTATATTCTCTAGTGGGAATGCAGTTAGCACCAGAAGCTCAGACAACACGGTCAATTCAACTTCAAGCCCTGGATCGTGAAAGTCTTTTGGTTGCTTGGTTAAATGAATTGCTCTATTTACATGAAAGCGAGGGTTTAGGTTTTGAGCAAATTGAAATTCAACATCTCGATGAGACAACCATACAAGCAACAGTTACTGGTGCACCCACTCAGCAATGGCTCAAGGATATCAAAGCAGTAACCTATCACAATTTAGCAATTCGCGAGACAGAATCGGGGTTGGAAGTCACGTTAGTATTAGATGTGTAAGGGAAAAAGTAGTCCTCATCTAAAAGGACTATGCCCCCACTAAATGTAGAAGGAGGGGCAATGATGATTAGAAAACAAGATTTACAGCGCATTGATGATTATGTCTGGGCAATTCCCACCTCTTTTCATCCAGAGATGAATGTACCTGTCTGGATCTTTGCCGATGAACAATTATTGGAAGATGCTCTGGGAGATTTATCACTGACTCAAGGCGTTAACGTTGCCTGCTTACCTGGTTTGGTAGGTCACGTAGCAATTATGCCCGATGTTCACCAAGGGTATGGTATGCCCATTGGCGGCGTGATGGCAGCCAAAGTACCAGAGGGAATTATTTCCCCAGGAGCAGTTGGTTACGATATTAACTGTGGCGTAAGGGTTTTAGCTTCTTCTATTGAATATCAAACTGCCATCCCCTACTTAAATGATCTAGCTAGTACTTTATATCGCAATTGTCCCAGTGGTGTAGGAAAAGGTGGTAGCCTCCTCCTATCAGTCGAGGAATTTGAGCGCGTATGTCGTCAAGGTGCGCGTTGGGCATTAGCCCAAGGGTATGCTACTAAAGAAGATTTAGAAAGAACTGAGGAATTTGGCTGTTTAGAAGGAGCCGACCCAACTCAAGCCAGTCAAAGAGCCAAACAAAGAGGAAAAGGTCAATTAGGTACTCTAGGAGCGGGGAATCACTTTCTGGAAGTAGATGTAGTTGAGGAGGTATTAGATTCTGAAGCAGCAACGGTAATGGGTTTACAGAAAGGATGCCTTGCCGTACAGATTCATTGCGGTTCGCGGGGGTTTGGACACCAAATATGTACTGACTACGTTCATGATTTTCAGTGGGCAGTAATTAATTATGGCATCAAATTAAGAGATCGCGAATTAGTCTGCGCTCCCTTCGATTCTCCCGAAGGACAAGCTTATTTGGCAGCGATGAAAGCAGCAGCGAATTATGCTTTTGCCAACCGTCAGGCATTAGCCTATCACGCTCGACGTAGTTTTCAAGAGGTATTTGGGACTCAAGCAGGAGCAGAACCGTTGCGTCAAGTTTATGATATTGCCCACAACATGGCAAAAATTGAAAACCACCAAATTGAGGGTGAAGAACTAACAGTTTGCGTTCATCGTAAAGGAGCAACGCGAGCTTTTGGTCCTGGATTTGCGGGATTGCCAGCTGAATATCGTCCTTTAGGGCAACCAGTTCTGGTTCCTGGTTCAATGGGAACTGAGAGTTGGATTCTTCTCGGTACAATTGCTAACGAAGAATTATCCTTTGGCTCAAGTTGTCATGGTGCTGGACGGGTGATGAGTCGCCGACAGGCAAAACGTACCATTAGGGGAGATCGCCTTAGAGAAAAACTTGAACAGCAAGGGATTAATGTCCATGCTGGCTCGATGCCAGGATTAGCCGAAGAAGCTCCTCAAGCCTATAAAAATGTCAGCCGTGTTGTGGAAACTGTAAGTCAAGCTGGTATTGCTCATAAAGTTGCTCGTTTGCGACCCATAGCTGTGGTGAAAGGTTGAATCCCTCTAGGGAAATCATGTGAGGCAATGGAAGAGTGCACAATCGATAAGAACTAATGTTACATAAAAGCTATGGAGAACATACACAGATTAAACATGATCCAGATCCTTGTCCTGCTGTACTATTAGTGAATAAGGCTTATAAGTTCCCCCAACTAATGATAAACCTTGCAGTTCCTGCTTAAGTTCCTTAACCAGAAAAGCAACCACCGCTTTTTGAGAACCAGTTGTTTGCCAAATCTGACGCTGACGGAGATAGGAGGGAACTTCTTGAGAAAAATTAGGCTGGTTGTCTATTAAACGACTGTAAATAGGTTGTAGATATTCTGTTTCCTCAAGTCGAGTCGCAGTTTTTGTTAAAGAGGCTAGGATATCGGCAATGACTTGTTTAACTGGTCTAATATGACCCTGAATATCTTCAATATAGTTTGCTGCTAAACCCATACAGGAAGCGCGAAAGAGGTTCTCTTTTTCTAACCACCAATGATTGGGTTTTAAAAGAAATCCTGTTGCTTTTCCTCCACGGTAATCCTTGAGATAGACAATTAAACTGTGGACAAAAGCAGCTAACATCAAAGCTTCTTTTAAGGTTGGTTGAGTATCCATCACTCTCACTTCTAGAGTTCCCAAGTTGGGCTGGAGGCGCAAATCCCAATGAAAATCACGGACAGTATTAACAATTTTGGCTTGTTGAGTACTGTCAAAGAAATTCACAAAATCCTGCCAGTTTTTGAAAGTTGGAGGCATCCCATAAGTTTCTCGGCTGGCTAAAAGTCTGTGACGAAAAGAGGCATAGCCAGTATCATAACCTTGCCAGAAAGGAGAATTGGCAGATAGAGCCAGCAGAATCGGAAGATAAGGTTTCAGCATTTTTGCGATCGCCACAGCTTCATCTCCCGAAGACATTCCCACATGGACGTGCTGGGCAAAAGTCACCCAATAAGATAGATAGCCTGCCATCTCAGACTGTGCTTGATATCTTTTTATAGGAGTAATAGAAATTAAACGTTGACAAAAAGGATGAGTCCCTGCTCCACACAGAGCCATTCCTTGCTCTTCACACCTTGCTTGTAAGCAAGTAAGAAGGGAGAACATATTTGTCTCTAACTCTTGGATGTTAGAACAAACCTGGGAGTTGATTTCTACGGTAGCTTGATTATATTCTGGCTTAGTAAAAGGTTGCTGAGGATAGGAATTGATCAGAGGTAAAATACCATCTACCAAATCTAAAGTATTGGGATCTAAGAGTTGTAGTTCTATTTCCATGCCCAAAGTAGAGCAGGTCGAACCATGGAATTTCATTTTGACTCACCTCTTTTTAGTATATCCAACGCAGCGCGCAGCAGCTATTTTAGAAATCGCGTCCCTAGCTACTTGGTCAAAGAAGGCAGCACCAACTTTCAAGGCTTCTTCGTCAAAGTCAAAAGAGGGACTATGGAGCGGAATTTGTTCGCAGCCTGGATAGCAAGCACCAAATCTGACGTAACAACCTGGAATCTGTTGCAAATAGTAGGCAAAATCTTCTCCTCCCATACTGGGATGATCCATAATTGCTAATCCTGACTTGCCTAATATTTTGAGTACTGTTTGTCGAGCAATTTCTGTTTCTTTTTCTGTATTAATTACTGGAGGATATCCCTTTCTAATATCAACTTCAACATAGGCATTGTGCAGATCGCCGACAGCTTTAGCAATTCTTTGCAATCCTTGGATAATATGTTCTCTGACGGCTAAATTAGTTGTCCTGATTGTACCGCTTAGGGTTGCTTCCTCAGCAATCACATTACCTGCACTACCTGCTTCTACTTGACCAATGGTAATTACAGAAGGATAAGCTGGATTGATTTCTCTGGAGACCAAAGTTTGAACTGCCATAATTAGCAGTCCAGTTACGACTACTGCATCTACAGCTTCATGAGGTCTAGCACCATGCCCACCCTTACCTTTGACTCTAATGGTAAAGCCATCGGAATGGGCAGTAATTGTGCCACTAGCCACCATAATTTCTCCTACTTGATAGTGACGGGTAACATGACCACCAAAAATGGCATCTACCTCTCCTAAAGCTCCTGAAGCAATCACTACTTTAGCTCCACCTCCTCGCTCCTCTGCTGGTTGAAAAATTAAGACCACATTTCCTGGTGGTGGATCGGCTTTAAGCAAAGCTGCTGCTCCTAGCAACATTGCCATATGACCATCATGACCACAAGCGTGCATCTTACCTGGGTTTTGGGATGCGAAAGGAAGTCCTGTGTTTTCAGTACCTGGTAAGGCATCCATATCTGCCCTGAGAGCTACGGTTGGAGAATCTTTATCTCCACTCTCAATTCTGCCAATGACTCCATTCCCAACTCCCGCGTAGTCAAAAGGAATATCTAGTCGTCGCAGTTCTTTGATGATAGTTTCAGCCGTTTCTTTCTCTTCAAAAGCAAGTTCTGGATTGCGGTGGAAAGTCCGTCTTAACTCCACCATTTGGGGGAAAATTGAGGCAGATTTAAGAATGGTTTTCATTTTATACCTTCCTTCTTCTATTTATGACTTAATTGTTGGTGGGGTGAATGAACATTGGCTCATCCCCATATTCATCAAAGAGATGATTTTCCATAATTCTGACTCGTTGGCGAATTGAGGCTTCTCTTAACTCATCATCACTAATTGCCTTGCAAGTTAGTTTTTGAGAATAGGAGTTTTTAATCTCTTTCTGTGAAATACGCTGTTCTTGGTCTCTAGAATCAACTGAACCTACTTCAGGTTCATTGACTTTCCATTCTAGGTTAGGGAATTTATCATCATGAAAATATAGTTTCATTATCCCTCATCCTCCTATCAACCAGACTAGAAATATTTAAAGAAGCAAGTTACTCTAGACTCAGAAACAGAGCTTGGTTCTTTCTATCTTTAGAATAAATTAATAAATTGAATAACTTGTGAGGAAATAATAATTAATAATTAGCTTCGATATAGTAGACTTTATCGGTAATAACAGCGATCAATTACAAGCAGGATTTGGGAAGTTACTATCCTCGCTTGCCAATTAGGCAACTGCCACCAAACATTGACTTACTCGGAAATTGTGCAATCCACAAGCTGTTTCCATGACTAAGTCTATATAATTATCTTTTCGATATAATTCTAGACAACGGTAGGTATTAGTAGACAGATTTTACCGTCTCTGCTTACTTATTTCCAATAAAGTCTATAATAAGGAGATTTAAGGTAAATCCGTATTTCCCATTAAATAGCGATCGCATTCACGCGCTACACCGCGACCTTCGTTAAATGCCCAAACTACTAAGCTTTGTCCCCTGCGACAATCCCCTGCTGCGAACACGCCAGGAATATTAGTAGTGTATTGTTCGTGTTCCGCTTTGATGTTATTGCGGGCATCTTTTTCTAGTCCGAAGGCATCTAGGAGGGGTTGTTCGGGACTCACAAAACCCATTGCTAAGAGTACTAATTGGGCAGGTAAAACTTTTTCTGTACCAGGGATAGGTTGGGGAATAAAGCGACCATTGGTATCTCGTTCCCATTTTATTTGTGAGGTATGAACGGCTTTAATATTTCCTTGTTCGTCTCCTTCAAACTTGGTTGTAGTAGTCAGATAACCTCTGGGATCGTCCCCAAATTTAGCAGCAGCTTCTTCTTGACCATAATCTAGGCGATAAACTTTGGGCCATTCGGGCCAGGGGTTATTAGGAGCGCGTTCTAGGGGAGGTTGGGGCATAATTTCTAGTTGTACTAAACTGCGACAACCATGACGCACTGATGTTCCTACACAGTCAGTACCAGTATCACCACCACCAATAATCACTACGTCTTTGCCTTGGGCAGAGATGCTAGTATCTTTACCATCTAGAAGGGCTTGAGTATTAGCAGTGAGGAATTCCATAGCAAAGTGAATTCCTTTTAAATCGCGACCTTCAATGGGTAAATCTCTAGGTTTGGTCGCACCAGTACAAAGTATTACTGAATCATATTCTTTCCGTAATTGTTCGGCAGAGATATCTTTACCGATTTCAGTATTGCAAGTAAAAGTTACTCCTTCTGCTTCCAATAGTTGGATGCGACGCAGCACAATTTCTTTTTTATCCAGTTTCATATTAGGAATGCCATACATCAGCAATCCCCCTGGACGATCTGCCCTTTCAAATACTGTTACCCAATGACCCGCTTTATTGAGTTGAGCAGCAGCAGAAAGCCCCGCAGGACCCGAACCTACTACTGCAACTTTTTTACCAGTGCGTTTTTGAGGTGGTTCGGGATTAATCCAGCCTTCATCCCAACCTTTTTCTATGATGGAATATTCAATATTTTTAATGGTGACAGGAGGATTATGTATGCCTAAAACACAAGAACCTTCGCAGGGTGCAGGACATACTCTACCAGTAAATTCGGGAAAATTATTAGTTTTATGTAAGCGGTCTAATGCTTCGCGCCACAGTCCTCGATAAATTAGATCGTTCCACTCTGGAATTAGATTGTTAATCGGGCAACCACTCGCCATACCACTAATAGTGATACCAGTGTGACAAAAGGGCGTACCGCAATCCATACACCGAGCAGCCTGAGTTTTGAGGTTATCCTCTGGCATAGGTAAATGGAATTCATCCCAGTTACGAATGCGCTCTTGTGGTGCTAGTTCGGAAGGTTCTTCGCGGAGATATTCAATAAAGCCTGTTGGTTTTCCCATAGTTTCTTACAAGGTATTAGGTGTTGGGTATTAGATAGGATTTCGGATATTAAGGGAAGTAGCTACTAGCCAATCAAATGACTAACGACTAATGACTAATGACTAAAAATTAACTTCCTCCGATACGGGCAGCATCGCGGGCGTTTGCCTCAAAGGCTGCATTGAGAGCATCGTCCCCGCTTAAGCCTTCGGCGATCGCATTTTTGATGGCTTGCAAGACCCGTTTGTAGTCTCTGGGCATGACTTTGACAAATTTAGGAGCGAATTCTTGCCAGTTAGTTATTACTTTGGTTGCTTTCTGGCTGCTGGTATAACCCGCGTGTTTTTGAATCATGTCATAAACAGTTTCTCTGTCTTCTTCATCCAGAGGTTCGATGTCTGCCATTTGGGTATTACAACGGGTGGCAAAATCTCCCTGTTCGTCGAGGATATATGCCACACCCCCACTCATGCCCGCAGCAAAGTTTCGCCCAGTTTTACCCAGAATCACAACTTTGCCACCAGTCATATATTCACAACCATGATCGCCGATGGCTTCAACAACAGCGGAAACACCGGAGTTACGGACGCAGAAGCGTTCTCCTGCTACACCATAAATATAAGCTTCCCCACCTGTTGAGCCATAGAAAGCTACGTTACCGATAATGATGTTGTCTTCTGGTACAAAAGTTGATTTTTTATCGGGATAGACAATAATTTTGCCTCCGCTCAAACCTTTGCCTAGATAGTCGTTGGCATCCCCTTCTAATTCTAGGGTTACGCCCTTGGGTACGAACGCCCCGAAACTTTGTCCCGCACTACCTTGGAAATGGAGATGTACCGTATCTTCTGGTAAACCATGCCAATGATTTTTAGTGATTTCATTGCCCAGAATTGTACCCACTACTCGATTAATGTTTTTAATCGGTAAGGTAGCTTTAACCTTTTCTCCTTTCTCAATGGCTGGTTGGCACAGATCGAGTAAGGTAGTTATATCTAGGGATTTAGCTAAACCATGATCCTGGGGAATCTGGCAATAGCGTCCTACTGAGGGGTCAACTTCCGGTTGATAGAGGATTTTAGAAAGATCGATGCCTTTAGCTTTCCAATGATCGACAGCTTGCTTGGCTTCTAAAACATCAGTGCGCCCGACCATTTCATTGAGGGTGCGGAAGCCCAAACTTGCCATAATTTCCCGTACTTCCTGGGCGATAAACTTCATAAAGTTCACTGTATATTCAGGATCGCCGATAAAGTTTTTGCGTAATTCTGGGTTTTGGGTTGCCACACCAGCAGGACAGGTGTTCATGTGACAAACCCGCATCATGATACAACCCAAGGTAACTAGAGGCGCAGTAGAGAAGCCAAATTCTTCCGCACCTAATAAAGTTGCGATCGCGACATCCCGCCCAGTTTTCATTTGTCCATCGGTTTCGACAGCAATGCGACTGCGGAGGTTATTTAAAACTAAGGTTTGATGGGTTTCTGCTAATCCTAGTTCCCAAGGCAATCCTGCGTGTTTAATGGAGGTTTGGGGAGATGCACCTGTACCCCCATCGAAACCAGAGATTAACACTACGTCTGCGTGTGCCTTAGCTACCCCAGCAGCGATTGTTCCTACCCCTACTTCTGAGACTAATTTAACGCTGATCCGTGCTTCCCGATTGGCATTTTTCAGGTCGTGGATCAATTCGGCTAAATCTTCAATGGAGTAAATATCGTGGTGAGGTGGGGGAGAAATTAACCCTACGCCTGGGGTGGAGTGACGCACTTTTGCAATCCAAGGATAGACTTTTTTCCCTGGTAATTGTCCCCCTTCTCCTGGTTTTGCTCCCTGTGCCATTTTGATCTGAATTTCTCTAGCTTGGGAGAGATACAAACTGGTAACCCCGAAACGTCCCGATGCTACTTGTTTGATCGCACTGTTTTTAGAATCCCCTTTCTCATTTGTCCAAGTGTACCGTTCTGGGTCTTCTCCTCCTTCCCCTGTATTGGATTTACCCCCAATCCGATTCATAGCGATCGCCAGAGACTCATGAGCTTCTTTAGAAATTGAGCCGTAACTCATTGCCCCTGTCTTAAACCGCTTCATAATTGCTTCGATGGGTTCGACTTCTTCTAGGGGAATCGGCTCACGATCTTTAAATTCTAATAATCCTCTGAGGGTAAAGCGTTGTTTATTTTGTTCGTTAACCAGTTTGGCGTATTGTTGGAAAAGTTTGTAGTCTCCAATCTTTACTGCTTGTTGCAGAGTATGGATCGTTTGAGGACTAAATAAATGCGCCTCTCCATCCTTGCGCCATTGATATTCTCCCCCTACATCAAGGGTATGTCCATTAACCTGACGGTCTGGGAAAGCATGGGAATGACGTAAAATGGTCTCTTTTGCGATCGCTTCTAGGTCTACTCCTTCAATTCTGGAAGCCGTCCAAGTGAAATAACGATCAATCACGGAATGATTTAAGCCAATAGCTTCAAAAATTTGCGCTCCCCGATAACTTTGTAGGGTAGAAATACCAATCTTGGAGGCAATTTTAATAGTTCCCTTAGTTACAGCTTTAATGTAATTTTTACAAGCAGTCTCATAATCTACATCAGTTAAGATCCCCTGATTAATCATCTCATCAATGGTAGTAAAAGCTAGATAGGGATTAATTGCGCCACAACCATAACCCAATAAGACAGCAAAATGATGGACTTCTCTGGGTTCGCCCGATTCTAAAACCAGTCCTACTTTGGTGCGAGAACCATTCCGAATCAGATGGTGATGTAGCCCTGATACTGCTAGTAAGGCGGGAATGGGAGCATTATTTTTATCAATACCGCGATCGCTTAAGATAATAATACTAATACCTTCAGCAATGGCTTGATCGGCTTGCCTACAAATGTTTTCAATGGCTGCTTCTAAACCTTTTACTCCTTGGGTGGGATCAAATAAAATCGGTAGGGTAATAGATTTAAAATTCCCATCCAGATTTTTAAGTTTGGCTAATTCTTCATTAGTAATTACAGGAGTTTTTAACTTTATCAGATGACAACTTTCTGGTTGAGGATCGAGTAAGTTGCGTTCTGCACCAATAGTAGTTACAGGAGAAGTAACGATTGCTTCCCGAATCGAATCAATGGGAGGATTAGTTACTTGAGCAAACAGTTGTTGGAAATAGTCATAAAGTAATTTGGGACGCTCTGACAGTACCGCTAGAGGAGTATCCGCACCCATCGAACCAATTGCTTCTACCCCATTAAGAGCCATCGGTTTTAACAGGATCCGCAACTCCTCAAAGGTATAACCAAAAGTCATCTGTTTTTGGATGGTTGTAACTAAGTCTTCCGAACCAACAGTAGTTAAATCCTGAGTTGCTTTTACTTCTGGAAGAGATGCCAAATCTACTAAATACTTATCCAACCATTCCCCATAGGGATGCTCCTTAATAATTGCCTGTTTAATCTCTTCATCAGCAACTATGCGTCCCTCTTCCATATTCACTAGGAACATCCTACCAGGCTCTAAACGCCCCTTCAAAGCGACATTTTCAGGAGCAACCTCTAACACTCCTGCTTCCGATGCCATAATTACCAGGTCATCTTTAGTCACATAGTAACGAGAAGGACGTAACCCATTGCGGTCTAATACAGCCCCTACCATTGTGCCATCAGTAAAAGCAATGGAAGCGGGACCATCCCAAGGCTCCATCAAACAGGAATGATACTCATAAAAAGCTTTTTTCTCCTCGCTCATGGACTCGTGGGCAGTCCAAGGTTCGGGGATCATCATCATCATAGCATGGGGTAGCGATCGCCCTGCTAACACCATCAATTCAAAAGTATTGTCAAAAATACTAGAATCACTACCATCAATATTGATTAAATTCTTTACCTTCTTGATATCTTCGCCAAAGATCTCCGACTCAAACATCGATTGACGGGCGTGCATCCAGTTAATGTTACCCCGTAAGGTATTAATTTCCCCATTATGGGCAATATAGCGATAAGGGTGAGAACGTTCCCAACTAGGAAAAGTATTGGTACTGAAGCGAGAATGTACCAAAGCCAAAGCACTCTCTACATCGGGATCGTGGAGTTCGGGATAATACTCTCCTACCTGCAACGGCATCAGCATCCCCTTATAAACAATAGTGCGACAGGAAACACTGGACTCATACCAAAAAGAATCTCCTAACCCCTTACGAATTTCTTTATGAGTGCGTTTGCGAATTACAAAGAGTTTCCGTTCAAAAGCTGCCTCATCTATATTTGCTGCCCTTTCAATAAACACTTGCTGCATAAAGGGTTCACTGGATTTAGCAGTGTTGCCCATAGTTGAATTATCCGTCGGCACATCCCGCCAACCTAAAACCTTTTGTCCTTCTTCGGCAACAATTGTTTCAAATGTTTTTCTACCTTTTTCTCTCAACACGGAGTCAGGAGAAGCGTAAATCATCCCCACCCCATATTCCCCTGGTTTTGGTAGAGTGATATTTTCCTTGGCAGCTACTTTTTTCAGGAATTTATGAGGAATTTGCATCAAAATACCAGCCCCATCCCCCGTATTCGTCTCAGCACCACAAGCCCCACGATGTTCGAGATTACACAAAATCGTCAAAGCCTGTTCCACAAGCTGGTGAGACTTCTGACCATTCATGTGGACTATAAATCCCACACCGCAGGCATCATGCTCGAAACGAGGATCGTATAGACCCTGTTGGGCTGGATGTTGATGATGATTCATATTTAATAAACTAAATAATGTTGGCAAAAACAAATAGTAATGAAGTTTTATT
>JASJDF010000138.1 GCA_030065715.1 Xenococcaceae cyanobacterium MO_188.B19
TCCCAAACTCATGCCAGCAAAATTAATCAACAGAAAACCCAAAAGAAACAAAACCGAAAGCTCAAACCAACATCCCCTCAAGATTTAACCGAACTAAATTCTAGTTCTAGTTCTAGGCTTGCCCCATTCCAAAATGAGTCTAGTTCCCAGATTGAAACCCCAAAAAATGGGACTCAAACTATAGAAGTACCATTATTTATAGCCAAGGAAGTTCAACTTTTTGTCAATTTATTACTGACAGGAGAAATTACTTCAGTATCAGACCTTTTAGATAAAGCGGGATTGAGTCAGAATTACAACTTAAAAGCATTATGGACAAAGGTTTTAGATGAAATATATCCACCCACCACCAAGTTGATATTGCGACACAAAACACAGCTCCTGAGTTTCGATGGAGTTGAAGCAGTTATTGGATTGAATGCGCCACCACTAATCCGAATATTACAAACTAAAATTCCCAATGTCGAAGCTGCATTTTTATCGGTGCTAAAAATGAACGTCAAAGTGACGTTACAGATAAATAAGGTAAGGCACGAATCAACAGCACCACCACCACCTATGTTGTTTAGGCGCATGGAGAGGGAAGTAGAAAAGTCTGCCAACGTTGCCAAACCAAGTAAAAGAAAAGAAATAACCCAGCTAACACCAGACCAGGAACAAGCCTTATCCAGACTGAAACAGTTTACTCAGAGCAACAATAAATTCTTCCGATTAACTGGATATGCGGGTACAGGGAAATCCTTTCTAATTACTCACTATATTCGCTGGTTAATGGAGGAGAAGATCAATTTTGTCGCAGCAACTCCCACCAATAAAGCAGCTAAAAATCTCTCAAATCTGGCAGAGCAAGAAGACTTAAAACTAGAAGTTAAAACTGTAGCCCAACTCTTGGGACAACAACCACAGTTAGATCAGAACACAGGAAAAGAGTTATTTATCACCAAAGGAGAATTAGATTGGTCTGGTTATGGAGTCATTATCATTGATGAATTTTCCATGGTAAATCGCAGTGATTTTCAAGATATCGCCGATGAAATTCAATCGAATTTGTTATCGAAAGTGTTGTTTGTGGGAGACTCGGCACAATTGCCCCCAGTAGGAGAAAAAGAACCCATAGTGAGTATTTGTCCTCTAATTAAGCAATCAGCTAGTTTAACCAAAGTGGTTCGTTACGATGGAGAACTGGCACAAGTAGCCGAAGCGATCCGCAGTAATCCCAAATATTCTCGCACCATTTTTCCCTTCACCACAACCAGCGATCGCACTATTCTTTGTCTGCCAGAACCAGAATGGTTGAACAAAGCGATCGCATTATTCGAGTCACCAGAATTCAAAGAAAATCCACAGCAGATTAGATTCCTAGCCTGGAGAAATAAAACTGTTGAGTCATTAAATAATTTCGTCCGTAGCCAATTGTGGGGTGAAGATGCTTCGTTATATGTGCCAGGCGATCGCTTAATAGCCAGAAGACCGTTATTTCGTCCCAAGCCTGGTGCTAAAGGTAAGAATAAATGGGGAATTATCATTAACAATTCAGAAGAAGCGCAAGTGACGGAAACAGGGGAATTATGCCAACTGTCGTTTCGAGGTCAGATTTATCAATATTGGAAGGTGGAAGTACAACCAGATATGGGTAAACCTTTAACGCTCTCAATTCTCCACGCTGATAGCAAAGAATTACATCAGTCTCAAATACAGTATTTCATCAGTACCAAACAATGGTCAAACTACTATGATCTTTCTCGGATGTTTGATGATATAACTTACGCCTATGCCTTGACAACACACAAGGCTCAAGGCAGCACCATTAATTATGTCTTTCTCGATACTAAAGATATGAGAGGGTGTAGCGATCGGCAAAAACTACTTTACACGGCTTTGACTCGCGCTAAAACCCAAGTTTTAATTCCGAATTAAGGGTTTTCCCACATTCAGCCGATCTTATTTCTCCACTTGATCAGCATCAATGCTTTGGCTCTCCAACTCAGCCTTAATCCCCTGTTCACACTGCCAGCGAATCGCATTGAGAATCAGTTTGCCATTCCCCGTGCAACTTTCTCGATAGTCAGACTGAGAAGCTACCATTTCCCCTAACCTTGAAATAACTTTGCCGTATTTTTTGTCTTTGGCAATTTCTCTTTCTGAGCTATTAAGAGGTCGTGTTCCCGATAAGATCGCCTCAATAATAGGAACATAAGGAGCTGCTTCTTCGGCTGCCTGTTGCACTTCCAGTTGCAACTTAGTCAATTGGATAATTTCTTGCGCTCCTTCCACAATGGGGGGAATGGGAGCAGATTCTTTTTGAGTCTCTGATTTTTGTAAACGAGGACTGTCAGGGGGAACATAGAAAATATTCTCGTCTGATAGTCCATTAGGGAATAAATCTGGTTCAATTTCTCCTTTTTCCCATTTGTTTAGCACAATTTGTAGAGCTTGTTCTCGATTAGATGGGATATCACCTCCTTTTTTGGGAACTTCTATGAGGAGTCCCTCTTGTTTTGAGGGGGGTTGTTCTAGGTCGTTAACAGCAACAAAATGAGTTACGGATTTACGTCTGGACATTAGGTTGTGGCTAGTTTGAGTACATTATAATAGATATTATAATAATTCTGATTGTTACTATCATGTACACTCTCAAACTCACAACGGTTGGTTCTTCTACAGGAGTAGTGATTCCTAAAGAAATGCTCAAAGACCTTAAACTAAACAAGGGGGACTCGTTATATGCAGTAGAAACCCCTGATGGATATGTCTTAACTCCTTATAATCCCGAAGTTGAAGCACAAATTGAGAAAGGTCGTCAATTCATGAAACAGTACCGAGAAACATTTAAAGCTTTGGCAGAATGAAATCCCCTGTATGGCTCGAACCATTAGCTTTGCGTTTACTCCACAGCGAAAGTCTCGCCGAACATGGGGGATTATCAGGGGTGAGAGATGAAGGACTATTAATGTCGGCTTTAGCTCGCCCCAAAAATCTTTTCGCATATCAGAACATAGTGGATATTCCCCAGTTAGCTGCTGCTTATGCTTATGGAATTGCTAAAAATCATCCTTTTGCAGATGGCAATAAACGTGCTGCTTTTCTATCCATTGGTTTGTTTTTGTCTTTGAACGACTATATTTTGGAAGTAGAACCATCCGAGGCAGTAAATACTATGTTGGCTTTAGCTGCTGGTGAACTAGAAGAAGCTGAATTAGTAACATGGATATCTACTTATGCTCAAAAAAACTAGGGTGGCAAAATTGACTGGATTAATTTGGTTTCTAATTCCAGTAAATAATTTTCAGGAGAACGACGAAAACGTCGTTGTTGAAGACGTTTTTGTCGCAGTAGTTCCAACTGTGAACGTTGCTTTCTCCAAGCAACTAAGTCCGCTGTAGCTAAATCAGTTGCGGTGAAAGTTTTGATTCGAGTCACTACTGCTGCCATCAAACGAGATGACCCACGAATTAAGAGTGAAGCAGGAGCTTTCTTGCGACCAGTAGTGCGCCTTTGGTGATATCGAAAAGAACCAAAAACTTGTTCTAAATCGTTATTAGTTTTAGGTAAATTCTCAACTCGATAACAATGAAATAAGCCAGACCAATAGCTACGAGTGATTTTGAGCAAATGGTTAATCGAATCAGCAAGAGAACCAAGTTGTGCTTTATGGTCAGACATAAAGATCATCCAAGCTCCGAAACGTTGTTGAACAAATAAAACTGGAAGAGCTTCTTCATTGTCGAGAATCCTTACAGCTGACTACTTCACTGACAGGATCTTGTTTGTCCGCAACAGTTCTTTCAATCGGTCGGACTCCTCGCACTAATTTCTTGAGTTCCTTTTTGGCGTGGCGGTCTGCTTCAATGATGGGCTTGAATGCTTCTTTATAGTAATGATCATGGCATAGTTGATGGGGTGTCCCTGGTAAGGTACTCGCTACGGCATTACGAATTGAAACTTGACCATCACTGACTACGGCTGTTATGTTTTGAGGTAATGCTTCCACAACTTCAGAAAGCATCTTGCTGATATCTTCCTCTCGACTTGATAACAGACTTCTGGCTAATAAGATTGACTCGCGCTTTACAATCTCGAATCACCCATAACACTTCATGCCCTACTTGGGGTTGAAGTCCGTCGATAGCTAGTATTACTTGTGTTTGAGAACCCAAGAGTTTTTTGATTCGATTCTGGTCTGTCAGGGATACTGAGATTAGTTCGTCATAACGGTCTAAGACATTGCTCACGCTTCGTTGACAAATATTTACTCCCTTTTCTCTTAATGCCTTATGAATCTGTGGCACACTGCTATGTTCTTGATATCTCAGACTTCCTCCATAAGCGATTAAATCTAGCCCAAATTCATGTCCTGGTAACGCCCAACGCCCTTCTTCTTCTGGTCGATAAACCTGATGATAACGTTCACACTGCTTATAGGAGCAACGCCGAACTTTCAACTTGATTTGGACGATTCCTGACAAGGTTCTGATGGTTCTAAAGTTGTCATAATCTCTCCACATCTTCTGACCACAACTGGAACAGTTTTCACAGATGCACTTCAGGACTACTTCCCGATTCGCTTTCGGGACTGGCGTTTTTCTAGCCATGGCTCTTCTTGGACTTTCCCTTGTTTCTCTTCTTATAGCCTACTGAAGATTTCGGGATAACTCTAGTTTATTTTGCCACTCTAGAAAAAAATAAGAGAATTAAAAAAGATGTTAATCCAAGCTGGCTTTGAAGTTGAAAAAAAGCGTGGTAAAGGTAGTCATACAATTTGGAAACATTCCTTGTATAAAGGTAGTATAACTCTATCTGGAAAAGATGGGAAAGATGCCAAGCCTTATCAAGAAAAAGATGTAAAACAAGCAATTAACAAGGTCAAAAACCATGAAACTTAAATATAGAATTAATATCGTCTGGAGTGACGAAAACAATTGCTATCTAGTGAGCTTACCAGACTTTGAAGGTCAACATTGGCGTACACATGGTAACACTTATGAAGAAGCATTCAAAAATGGGTTAGAAGTCATGGAAGAATTACACTTAGCGGGAGTAGATGGTAGTATTGAGTTACCAGTAGCAAAAACTGCTGAGACAGAAACTTTAGAATTAGCATAAAAGAGGTTTACTTTTTCCGACATACTAAGTCAAAATTACAATATTGACAGGCTTTTTGTTGAATATCAGGTTCTACAGGATAATAACCTTTTTCTAGATGAGATTTAACTTTATTGGCAAATTCTGCTAATTCTTGTTGCTGAGATTTTTTATAAGTTCTAATCTTTTGATTTGGTAGATGATAGTAACTAGCTTCAACGGATTCTGTTTCAAAAGATTCTGTTACAGCATCAATATAGATTGGCAGTTGTAAATCAATACTAGCTTTATTGAATTCGTCTTTGATACCAGAAGTAATACTACTACTAGATTTATAATCTAAAACTTTTAAACCCGTAGTAGTTCGATCTATGCGGTCTATTTGTCCTTGAACTTTTAAACCATACCAATCTATTTTAAATTCATATTCTCTTTGAAAAACTTCTGTATCTAAAGCTAGAAAGTTAGAGTGAGTTAGATTACGATAAAGTAGTTCTATGAGTTCTTGTCTCTTTTCTGGTAAAGATAAAATATGTTGTTGGGATATTGCTAGTGCTGTTTCTATTTGCAACAATATTTCTTGCAGTTGCTTGCGATTAAATTTTTCTAAATCCGTTGCTGTTTTAATGTTTTCTAAAGCAGCATCCAAACACTGATGATAAATATTACCTTTAGCCGTAGTACTTAAATCTAATTCAATTTCAGCTAATGGTTTAAGTCGTAACAATCTCCCAGCAAACCATTTAAAAGGGCATTGTCCTAATTGGGTAAGTTGAGAAGCACTAAAAGTAAATTTATTGGGATCTAAAGCAGTATTAATTGCCCCTTGATATTCTCCTACAGTCTTAGAAAGTTCCCGATCCTTTGCGATGTTCCAAGATTTAACAGCATTTTGTAAAACATCATCTTTAATAGTAATTTTTTGTGGTAAATAAACTTGTCTGATTTCTGACCAACTAGCCAGGTATTGAGTTTCTAATTTTGAAACTTCCAGATTTAAACTTTGTAAATAAGGACTAGGAATCGTAGCCTCTTGATCTATTAATAGAGGATAGGAAAAAGTAATTTGTTTAGTGGCGACTTGTAATAAGAAATGAAAATACAATTTTTCTTTTTGGGCTAGATTTACTGCTGTAGAAATTTGATATCCTTGAGAATATAATTGCTTACGACTGTAAAAATCTAAAACTAAATCTTCTGTAATAGTACTAGGAAAAACTCCATCAACCATTCCCAAGACAAAAACATAAGGATACTTAGCCCCAGATAAAGATAAAGGTGAATGAAACTCTACTCCGCCTCTACCTGGTTGAATAGGAATGGTAATAATACTAGTAATTTCGGTTATTTCTTGAATAAATTGTTTTTTACTAATAGATTCTTGAGAAAACTGTGACCAATTATATAGTGCTTCTTGTAAGCGATAAAAAGCCACTATTTCTTTTGCCCATATTTGAGCTTTATTTTGGACTTTCCAAGATTCAAAAATTGTTTGTAATAGTTGCAAGTATTCACTTCTAGAAGCTTGGCTGGGAAACTGTAATAAAGATAAATCAATTCCTAATTCTGACCAGGCTTCTATAGTTATAGGATAGCTAATTTTGGCTTTTTGCCAAGTATCATTATCAAGCTGTTTTACTAAAGGATGGTGCAGTATTCTTGTAATGATTTCAAAAGGAAAGTTATTCTCTGAAATTGCAATAACTTCTAATAATTCCCTGATCCAAGCACCTAAACGACTCTCTTCTAAGGATATGTCATAAAAAGCCCGAAGCGGAATATCATATTCCCAAGCAATGTCTAGTAATAGTCCACCATATAATTTTTCATCTCTAGCGACTAAAACAATATCTTTAGCTTTGATTCCTTGATGTAATAATGCTTTTACTTTCGTTAAGATTCCTCTTACTTCTGCTTCTAGGTCAGGAAAGCTATATAATTTTTTTTCTATTTGTTTTTGTGTTGCCTTTATTGGGCGAATGGGATTTACTTGAATATTATTAGTTTTTTCTTGGCTTTTATTCACCGTTAAAGAATTTAATTGCCAACCCTGGGATTGTAAAAAATCTATTTTTTCCCGATTACCAGTAAAAATTATATCTTTAC
The DNA here is from genome assembly GCA_030065715.1 of Xenococcaceae cyanobacterium MO_188.B19. GTDB lineage: Bacteria > Cyanobacteriota > Cyanobacteriia > Cyanobacteriales > Xenococcaceae > JASJCP01. The sequence goes on from JASJDF010000138.1 coordinate 7,189, forward strand.
CTGTAGGCAAAACTAAAATACTATTTTCCCCCGCTAAAGCATTAATAAAAACTATCTGATCTTGAGTAGGTGCAAAATAACCATAAAATAAATAAGAATTAAAATTTTTGCAATCTATTGCTGCTTGCCAAAATAATTGTGCTGCATCTATACAATTAAATTGCTTTAATTTTTGTTGATAAAGAAGGGCGACTTTAGCAATATTTTTTACTCTTAACTCAGGAAAATCTGCTAAAGCTAAAAAATCCATCCCACTACACAATAAATCCTTAACAGTATTTAACCAAGAAATAGCAATTCCTGTTATATCTTTAACCCCTAAAACTTCTTTTACCGTATCTTGCATCAAACGACGAGAAAATAAAGCAGACGCGATCGCGATACCTTGTTGATGTACTATAGTCTCTGCCAGGACTTGTAAACTATATTGAGATACGTTAAGACTTCTAGCAATGGGCAAGTCAGGAGTAATAACTTGTAAATCATCCAGTAGAGATAATTTTGGTGGCAAATCTGGAACAATTAGACGTTGCATAATTTAGATTAATCCTAATGGCAAAACTAGAAATACAAAACTTAGTAAAACAGTATCGTTCTGATGTAATCCCTGTTAATAATATTTCTTTAAGCGTAGAAGATGGAGAATTTTTAACTTTATTAGGTCCTTCTGGTTGTGGTAAATCTACTTTACTTCGTCTGATTGCAGGATTAGAAACAGCTACCAAAGGAAAAGTAATTATTGGCAATAGAAATGTTAACAATATTGCACCAGGAGAGCGCAATATTGCCATGGTATTCCAGAGTTATGCTCTTTATCCCCACATGAATGCAGCAGATAATATTACTACAGCGTTAAAACTCAAAAAAATGCCTCCTGAAGAAATTAATCGCAGATTAACTCAAGCAGCTACTACTTTAGAATTAACAAATTTGTTAGATCGTAAACCTGGAAAAATGTCGGGAGGACAAAGACAAAGAGTAGCTTTAGCTAGAGCCTTAGTAAGAGATCCAGAAGTTTTTTTGTTAGACGAACCTTTAAGTAATTTAGATGCTTTATTACGGGAACAAGTAAGAAGCCAAATGAAGCAATTATTTAAATCCCAAAATAAACCAGTAGTCTATGTTACCCACGACCAAACTGAAGCCATGACTCTATCTTCAAGAGTAGCTGTATTATATCGAGGAGAAGTACAACAATTAGATACTCCGAGTTGGATTTATTCCCATCCAGCTAATGAATTTGTAGCTAGTTTTGTAGGTAGTCCCCAGATGAATTTATTTACTCTTAAACGTCAAGATAATAGTGTAAAACTGGGAGGAAATACCATCGCTTTTAAAAGTGATGATTATGAAAGAGAAAGAGTAATTCTAGGGATTAGACCCGAACATATACATTTGGCTAATTCTGAAGATAGTGATGTTGTTACAGGAAAAATAACTTTAATAGAAGAATTAGGCAAAGAAAAATTAGTCAGTATCCAAATCAATAACTCTGATTTAATAATTAGAGCCTTATTCTCCCTAGATAATCTACAAGAAGGAGATACAATTAATATTGCCCTAGCCTCCAAATTTTTGCATTGGTTTGATGTTTCTACAGGAAAAAGAATTAACAATTCTATATAATAAACAGATAGCATTTTAATTGATCCAGGATTCTATATTGTCTTAATTAGGAGTCAATTAAATCAATCAAAGTATAAGCTATCGAACTAAAAGTGATCGCGTTATTATGATCACTTAATAGCTTTAATTTTAAAAATGTCCTTAAGCTATTATCTATAGTCAAGAACATCAATAAAAAATGTAATAAATCAATAATCTGTATTATGAAATGGCGAGTAGTTCTAGAACCTGATCTCGAAACAGGAGAATGGGCGGTTTGGTGTCCCGAACTTCCTGGTTGTGTTTCCTGTGGTGAAACGGAAGAGCAAGCTTTAAAGAATATCCTTGAAGCCATTGAATTATATCTTGAGCCTAGCGATATTAAGCTCGATTCTGGTGCAGTTATTCGTGAGGTAACTGTGTAATGGGCGAACGTATTCGTCGCATGAGTGCCAAGGAAGTTGAAAAAATCTTACAGAAGTATGGTTTTGAGTTAATTAGCCAAAAAGGGAGTCATAAGAAATGGCGTAATTCAGCAAGAAATCTATCAAGTAACTGTTCCCTATCATCAAGGGCGGGATTTGCCTATTGGAACGCTAAGAAATATTCTGATTAATGCCAATATTCCTAAATCTGAGTGGAAAAATTAAAATTATTTTTTCTTGAGTAAAGCGATCGCTTTAAAGAAAATCTAAAGAGTTCTTACGTCCCTAAGACAATTACCTTCTAGTTAAAAAAATACTTAAAAATCGTAAAATAAACTACAGACATCAGAATCTAGTGCGCCACAAATTATGAGTAAAGGAACATTATTTGACAAAGTTTGGGATTTACATACAGTTGGAACATTACCCTCTGGTCAAATTCAGTTATTTATCGGACTACATCTAATCCACGAAGTAACCAGTCCCCAGGCTTTTGCCATGCTGCGAGAAAGAGGACTAAAAGTATTGTATCCTGATCGCACTGTAGCCACAGTGGATCATATCGTTCCTACAGAAAATCAAGCCCGTCCTTTTGCTGATGTTTTGGCAGAAGAAATGATGCAAGCCTTAGAAAAAAATACCCAAGATTATGGCATCAAATTTTATAATATTGGCTCAGGTAATCAGGGTATAGTTCATGCGATCGCCCCTGAAATGGGTTTAACTCAGCCAGGAATGACTGTAGCTTGTGGAGACTCCCACACTTCTACTCATGGGGCTTTTGGCGCAATCGCCTTTGGGATCGGTACTTCTCAAGTGAGGGATGTTTTAGCTTCCCAAACCCTTTCTTTGTCGAAATTAAAAGTGCGGAAAATCGAAGTTAATGGCAAACTCGCCCCAGGAGTATATGCTAAAGATGTAATTCTTCATATCATCCGTAAATTAGGTGTCAAAGGTGGTGTAGGCTATGCCTACGAATATGCAGGCACTACCTTTGAAGCCATGAATATGGAAGAAAGGATGACTGTGTGTAATATGTCCATTGAAGGTGGTGCTCGTTGCGGTTATATTAATCCCGATCAAGTTACCTTTGACTATTTAAAAGGCAAAGACTTTGCCCCAAAAGGAGCAGACTGGGATCAAGCAGTAGAGTGGTGGCAGAGTATCAGCAGTGACGCGGATGCTACATATGATGATGTAGTTACTTTTGATGCTACTGAAATTGAACCCACAGTAACTTGGGGAATTACTCCAGGGCAAGGAATTGGGGTAAGTGAAGCGATCCCCACACCAGAAACTATAGCAGAAAACGAACGCGCGATCGCAGAAGAAGCATATAAATATATGCAACTGACTCCAGGAAAACCCATTAAAGGAACAAAAATTGATGTTTGCTTTGTGGGTAGTTGTACCAATGGCAGACTAAGTGACCTACAAGAAGCAGCTAAATTTGCTCAAGGGAGACACGTAGCATCAGGAATCAAAGCTTTTATTGTGCCAGCTTCAGAGAAAGTCAAAGCAGCAGCAGAAGCAGAAGGGTTAGATAAAATCTTTACCCAAGCTGGTTTTGAATGGCGTGAACCTGGTTGCTCCATGTGTTTAGCAATGAACTCAGATAAACTACAAGGAGATCAGATTAGTGCTTCTTCCTCTAATCGTAATTTCAAAGGTCGTCAAGGTTCATCCACAGGAAGAACCTTGTTAATGAGTCCTGCAATGGTAGTGGCTGCTGCGGTGAAAGGTGAAATTGCGGATGTTAGAGAATTAACCTAAACCGATCCAATAACATAATTAAATCTCATGGGATGATTCAGAAATTGTCCCTATAGTTATTCATGGCTGTTAAGTTGACACTAGGGGTTCTAATTGTATAGTATTAGAATTTGTCTGCTATTATAGATAATTCTTCAAACAAGAGGACTTAATTGTACTCCTACACAAACTATGCCTACCATTCAGCAACTAATTCGCAGTGAACGTTCTAAACTGCAAAAGAAAACTAAATCACCCGCACTAAAAGAATGTCCTCAACGTCGTGGTGTATGTACTAGAGTATATACAACTACACCCAAAAAACCTAATTCTGCCCTAAGAAAAGTTGCCAGGGTGCGTTTAACTTCAGGATTTGAAGTAACTGCTTATATCCCAGGAATCGGGCATAATTTACAGGAGCATTCAGTAGTTTTAATCCGTGGTGGTAGGGTAAAAGATCTACCTGGTGTTAGATATCACATTGTTCGTGGAACTCTTGATACCACTGGAGTTAAAGACAGAAAGCAAGGTCGCTCTAAATACGGAACCAAGCGTCCTAAATAAGCTTTTAGACTGATTTTTTGCTTCCCGTAATCCCTTGAATTAACTAAAGCTCGATATCTTTAATTAATTCTAGATGTAAAAAAAATTTGACTCAGGTTACTGTTGGTCAAAGCATAAAGCCTTGCCTAATGTCAAATTATTGATAGTTGTAACTCCTAGCTGAATCATACCAGTAGGAAAGAAACCAAACTGATAGCTCATATACAATCAAGTAAAGATAAATATAAGCCATGTCTCGTCGTTCAACCAGAAAAAAACG